>NZ_JBBEGC010000003.1:0-231184 GCF_037401995.1 Saccharothrix sp. CCNWYY140 | reverse complement strand
CGGTGGGGGAACCGAGGCCCTCCACTTGTAGGTAACACCTACCGCGCGCTCCGCGCGCGAAGACCGCGCTGCGCGCGGAAAGGCGAAAGCCCGGCCGTCCCCAGGAAGGACAGCCGGGCTCCGGTGTGTCAGATGTTCAGGACACGGGCCTCACGACACAGACCTCAGGACGTCGGGCTCGTGGCCAGGATCCACACGTTACGGCGCCAGCCGGGCAGCCACGTCGCCGCCACCAACGGTGCCGGGCGGCGCTTGGCCGGGAGCATGCCGGAGATGATGCTCGACCCCGGCATCACCGACTCGTAGGACACCTTCTTCACGTCGAAGCCCTGGTCCTCGAACAGGCGGCGCATCGATGTGCGGGTCCACGGGCGGCGGTGGGTGTAGTCGTTCCACGACCAGCGTTGGGCGTCCGGGGACGAGGCGAACACGCGTCCGCCCGGCTTGAGGACCCGGCGGACCTCCTTGACCAGCGAGACCGGGTCGAGGAGGTGTTCCAGGACGTCCTTGAGCACCACGCCGTCGAACTCGTGGTCACCGACGGGCAGGTCCTCCTCGAGGTCCGCCAGGCGGACGTCGATCCCCTGCTCCTTGGCCTTGTCCACGGTGGACTGGAAGTTGTCCAGGCCCACGTAGTCCGGGAAGAACTCAGACACCCAGGCCGTTCCGCAGCCCACGTCCAGAATGCGCGAACCCGGGCGGAAGTGCCTCACGATGTCGTTGTAGTAACCCGGTTTCGCGTGCCACTCGTGGTAACCCACACTTAACACCATTCTGTCCGACAGGGGATGGGGACTAGTCCTCGCCGATCTTGGTGAGGCTGAGCGTGAAGCTGACGCTGATCATCTGGAAGCCGGTCACGATGGCGACCATGCCCAGGATCGGCACGCGCACCGTCTCGACCACGTCCAGCGCGCCGAAGCCGGCCGCGCCCCACGTCACCACCGCGCCGATGAAGCACGCGATGCCGACGAGGATCAGCAGGCCGCCGATCCACAGGCCGCGTTCCAGCGAGGCCCGTGCGACCCGGCCGATGAGCCTTCCCGACGGCGGTGGCAGCAGGCCCAGGTGGGCGGCGTAGGAGCGGGCGATGACCGCCAGGCCCACGCCCTGGAGGCCGACGAACAGCATGGTGGCGAAGCCGAGCATGCTCTGGAGGCCGAAGCCGACACCGCCGACCTCCTGCGGACCGAACGACAGCCACAGCAGGCCCAGGCCGCCCACGCCCAGCAGCAGCAGCGACGGGTAGTACAGCAGCCACCGGGGGCTGAAGGCGAGCAGGAACCGCAGGTGGCGCCAGCCGTCGCGCCACGTCCGCAGGTGCGGGGCGCGGCTGCGGCCGTCGGGGCGCAGGGTGGTCGGGACCTCGGCGATCTTGCGGTGGTTGAGCGAGGCGCGGACCACCATCTCGCTCGCGAACTCCATGCCCGACGTGCGCAGGCCCAGTTCGAGCATGCGGTCGCGGCGGAACGCGCGGATGCCGCAGTGGAAGTCGCCTACCGGGATGCGGAAGAACACGCGGCCCAGCAGCGACAGGACCGGGTTGCCCAGGTACTTGTGCAGGAACGGCATGGCGCCCGGCGCGATACCGCCCTGGAAGCGGTTGCCCATCACGAGGTCGTTGCCCGCGCGCAGGCCCTCGAGGAAGCCGCCGATGTCGTCCAGCGCGTAGCTGTCGTCGGCGTCGGCCATCAGCACGTACGTGCCCTCGGCCGCCTCGATGCCCGCCATCAGCGCGGCGCCGTAGCCGCGGCGCGGCACGTCCACCACGCGTGCGCCGTTGGCGCGGGCGATGTCCTGGGAGCCGTCGGTGGAGCCGTTGTCGGCGACGATGACCTCGCCGACCACGCCCAGCTCCTCCAGCGAGCGCTTGGCCTTGCGGAGGCAGATCTCCAGCGTCTCGGCCTCGTTCAGGCACGGCAGGACGATCGACAGCTCGACGACTTCCGTGGGCGTCCCGGATGGCGTCTCCACGGACTGGTTCGACAGAGTCATACCGCGCGTGCTCCCCTGTGGTGGGATCTACGATTTGCTCGATCTTGTGGTTCAGGAGCGCTGCCGGGCATCCCAGGGCCCTGGTCGCCGGGGGTACCGCCCCCGCGCACCGTGCCAGCGTGGCTCAACTTACACGCAGCACTTCGGTCCTTAATCGAGTACCCGCAAGTACAAGCCGGCCGCCGACTCCGTGTGGGAGCCGACGGCCGTTGTCGGTACCTCGTGCGATGATCGAAGCGGGGGCCGGAGGCCGGCCCTACGAGATCGCGACCGCCACCACGAGCCCCAGGGCGAAGTGGGCGCTGGCCACGACCACGCTGGCGGGCGCGAAGCGCTCGGACTCGATCAGCGAGCCGATGTCCAGGCGGGTCACCCACTCCAGCAGGCGCACCGCGAGCACCTGCACCACGATGCCCACCAGGCCGTAGGCCAGCGCCGACAGCAGGCCCTCGTCGAGCTTGCCCGCCGAGCTGTAGATCGCCACCACGACGATCAGCGCCATGCTGAGCAGGCCCGCCGCCGTCACGATGACCGCGTTCGGGGCGCCCGTGCGCACCAGGGTCGACAGCTTGCCGGGGGTCGTCCAGTCGATGGCGTAGAAGCCGAAGACCATCAGCACGAGGCCGACGACCGCGTACAGGGCGATCGCGCCGATGCCCCGGCCGATCGCTGCGCCGAAGCCCGGGTCCAACGCGAGTTCGCTGATCACTGCCACTCCATTCATTCGACAATCCGATGCGGGACGAACGCCGCGCCATCGTCGGTCACCAGGCCGACCGTCTCGCGGATGCCGAGCCCGGCCGCCGCGTCGCCGACGACCCACGCGCCCAGCGCCGGGCGGTAGCCGTCGAACTCGGGCAGCGGGTCGAACGCCTGGTAGACGAACCCTTCCTTGCCGTACACGCCGCCGGTCATGGTCTCGTAGCCCGGCGCCACGATCTGGATGTTCGCGCCCTCCCGGCCCAGCCGGGGCTTGCGCACGTACTCGGTGAGCACGCTGGGTTCGTCGAGGAACGCGGGCAGCAGGTTCGGGTGGCCCGGGTACATCTCCCACAGCACCGCGAGCAGCGCCTTGTTGGAGAGCAGCATCTTCCACAGCGGCTCGATCCACAGGGTGCCGGGCAGGCTCTCCACCGCGTAGCGGCCGAACTGCTCGTCGACCACCCACTCCCACGGGTAGAGCTTCACGACCGTGTTCATGGGCGCTTCCTCGAGGTCCACGAACCGGTTGAGCAGCGTGTCCCAGCCGATCTCCTCGATGGCCAGGCCGACAGTGCTCATGCCCGCTTCGGCGGCGGTCTCCTGGAGGTAGGCCACGGTGACGTGGTCCTCGCCCGACGGGTCGGCCCCGGACCAGGTGAAGTGCACCTCGTTGGAGGGCAGCTTCGCCCCGATCTCGGCCCACCGCTCGACCAGCTTCTCGTGCAGCGAGTTCCACTGGTCGTCGTCGGGGTGGACGTCGGTCTTCCAGTTCCACTGGACGACCGAGGCCTCCAGCAGGGACGTGGGGGTGTCGGCGTTGTACTCCAGCAGCTTGGCCGGGCCGCGGCCGTCGTAGCGCAGGTCGAACCGGCCGTAGACGTGCGGGTCGCGGCGCTTCCACGACTCGGCGATCGCGGGCCACGTCCACTCCGGGATGCCGAAGTCGCGGTACCGCTCGGTGAGCACCACGTTGTCGACGGCTTCCAGGCACATGCTGTGCAGCAGTTCGACGTCCGCTTCGAGCGACAGGATGTCGCTCATGTCGAACACGTAGTGCGCCGACTCGTCCCAGTACGGGCGGGCGCTGCCGTCGACCGCGCGGGCGGGCGCGCCGAACACCAGCCCCTGCTCGGACACGGTCCGCTGCCAGTTCGGCCGGGGCGCGGAGGTCTCCCGACGCACTCAGCTGCCCCCGCTCTTGCCGCTGCCGCCGATGCCGAACCCGCCGCGCTGGATCGTCGTGCCGGACTTGGTCGTGACGTTCGCGCCCTTGGGGATGGTGTAGCTGCCGCCGCTGACCTTCGAGCCGACCGGGACGCTCGCGCCGCCGTAGTGGTAGCGGTAGGAGCTGCCACCGATGTAGATGAAGCCGCTGCTGACGTAGCCGCCGTGCGAGCGGGCGTAGTTCTCGTCGCAGTACTGGTCCTCGACGACCACGTCGTCGCGGGTGCACTGGGCTTCGACCTCGTCCGGGCTGGCCACGGCGTACCAGATGGCGACGACGCCGACCACGCCCACGGCCACGCCACCGCCGATGAGCAGCCGCTTGCGCCTCTTGCGCCGCTTGGCCTCGGCCGCGGCGGCTGCCGCGGCCTCCTCCCGCTGCTGCTTGACGGCCTGCTGGCGGGCGCGCTGCTCGGCCACCGTCGGCGGCCGGGGCTGCGTGACGCCGGGCTGCTGCTGCCGGATCTTGCCCGGCTTCACCGGCTTGCCACCGGGTCCCTGCGGGCCACCCGGTCCGGCCTGGCCCGGCTGCGGCGCGCCCGGCGCGAAGCCCGGCTGACCCGGCTGGCCGGATCCGCCCTGGCCCGGCAGGGGTTGCGTCGGCTGCGGCCCGCTCGGCGCGAAGCCCGGCTGACCGGGCCCGGTCTGGCCCGGCAACGGCTGCGTCGGCTGCGCGCCACCCGGCTGACCCGGCGCAGGCGGCGGCCCGCCGGGTGCCGGCGGCGGCACGTACGGCGGCGGGTTCTTCTCGTCGTTACGGTCGTTCTCAGTCATCAGCCACTCCCGGCGGGGACGGTACAGAGATCGGCCGCCGAATGGGTGACGAGTGTCCCAAAAGCAACACACTCCACCCGCCCGGTTGGCAACACGGTCGGCACAGGCATCATGGAGTAGATGTCCATGAGCGCTCGCTGGTTTCGTCGAGGTGACCACCTGGTCATGCTCGGCGCGTTCGTCGGCGCGCTCGGACTGCTCGCGCTGAGCACGTTCACGTCGTGGCCGGTGGCCGGCGGCCCGGTCGGCGGGGCCTCGCAGACCATCAACCCTGTCTACACCTCGCAGGCTGGCGACTGCCTGAACTGGACCCGCGCCAACCTGTCCGACGTGGCCAAGGTCGACTGCTCGGCGCAGCACATGTTCGAGGTCACGGGCGTGGCGGACATCGGGCCGGCGTACGGGCCGCAGGCGCCGTTCCCGACCGACGAGCAGTGGCAGAAGATCAGCGAGGAGCACTGCGCCAAGACGTCCCTGGACTACCTGGGCGGCCGGTTCGACCCGTTCGGCAAGTACACCGTCGGCCCGCTCAACCCCGGCGAGCGGCTGTGGGCCGAGGGCCAGCGGACGCTGCGCTGCGGGCTCCAGGTCGCGGGACCGGCCGGTGGCCTGCTGCCCGCGTACGGCTCGGCCAAGACCCAGGACCAGTCCGACGTGTACGACCCGGGCGTGTGCCTGGGCATCACCGACGCGCGCGGCGTGGGCGACCCGGTCGAGTGCGCCAAGCCGCACGCGTACGAGATCGTCGGCGTGGTGACGCTGCCCGCGGGCGACTTCCCGCCGGTCGAGGAGCAGGACAAGGTGCTGGCCGTCGAGTGCGCGCGGATCGCCGCCGAGTACTCCGGCGGCCTGGACTTCAGGGCCCGCAACCTGGTCGTCACCTGGGACACGCGGGCGCCGGAGAGCTGGGCGGCGGGCTCGCACCGCGCGAACTGCAAGGTCGGCGCGGCCACCGACGGCGCCGGCCTGAACCCGTGGGACGGGAGCATCCGCAACCCCAACGCACCACCGTTGACCACGTCGAACCCGCCGCAGACGACCGCGGTGCAGCAGGAAGAGGCGACCGGCGCGCCGCTGCACTCGCAGTCCAACAGCAGCGCGGCGTCGGCGACCTCGTCGTCGTCGGTCGCGCCGACGTCGACCAGCCCGTCCGACACCAAACCGTCGAGGTGAGCCCGTGCCCGCGGAGATGACCCGGCAGCGGTTCGAAGAGCTCGTGGGCGACGCCCTGGACCTGCTGC
This sequence comes from Saccharothrix sp. CCNWYY140, assembly GCF_037401995.1. Taxonomy (NCBI): domain Bacteria; kingdom Bacillati; phylum Actinomycetota; class Actinomycetes; order Pseudonocardiales; family Pseudonocardiaceae; genus Saccharothrix; species Saccharothrix sp. CCNWYY140. The sequence continues at coordinate 225,248 of NZ_JBBEGC010000003.1, read as the reverse complement.
CGCCGGAGTTCGCGGCGGCGATGAGCAACGTGGTGGTCCTGGTCGAGGACCGCCACCCCCAGGTGCCGTCGCTGCTGGGCCTGTACACGGGGATCGCGCTGACCCGGCGCACCACCGACTACGGCGGCGTGCTGCCGGACCGGATCACGATCTACCGCGAGGCGATCCTCGACATCTGCCGCACCGAGGAGGACGTGGTGGAGGAGGTCGCGGTGACCGTGATCCACGAGATCGCCCACCACTTCGGCATCGACGACGACAAGCTGCACGAGCTGGGCTGGGGATGAGCGAGGCCGAGGAGTGCGTCCACGAACTCCCGGCCGGCATGTGCCACCTGTGCAAGGCCCCGCCTCCGGGTGTGTTGAAGCAGGGGTGGCGGACGAAGGTCGGGCGGGCGTACCACAACGACCGGGATTGCGATCTTCTGCGCAAGGGCCACCGCTACGCCGAGCGGCGGGGCAACGAGGTGCACGACGCCGTGCCGGTGCGGTGGGTGGATGTGAACCCGGGCGAACTCCAGCCCTGCGAGCACTGCTGCACGCCGGAGTGGCTGCGCCGCCACGACCGCGCGCCGGGCGGCAGTCGCGCTGAGCGCGGCTCGCCGGCGGCGGCTGAGCGCGGCTCGCGGCCCTCGGCGGCGGCTGAGCGCGGCTCGCGGCCCTCGGCGGCGGCTGAGCGCGGCCTCCGGCCCCCGATGTCCATTGTCCCACGGGGTACCGACAGTGCCGTGGCTGTGGCCGGAGGGAAGCCGTGCCTGGTGCGGGTCGGTGGCGAGTGGGTGCCTGGCACGTTGGTGTGGGAGCCGAAGGCCCGCGCGGACGGCTTGTGGTGGGCGTCGGTCACCCATCGGGCGCACGGCCGCGAGGTCACCGAGATCCGCAGCCAGCACGACGTGCGCAAGCGCTAGCCGCCACCACCGGCCGACCGCTGCGAGCCGGCCACCGCCGGCTGTTCACCGCCGGTCGACCGCCGCGCCTAGTCGACTCGGTCCACGCCGGTCCACGACGTGCAGCGCCAGCCGTCGCCGGTGTCCTCCAGCACGACCTGGCCCGTGTTGGGCAGCAGGCCCGCCTCCAGCAGCGCCGGCTGGACGTTGCGCGCCATCGCCAGCGCCGCCAGCCGGATCGCCCCACCGTGGCTGACCAGCACGAACGTGTCATCTGGTGCGTGCCGCGCGCACACCTTGTCCACGGCGGCCACGAACCGGTCGATCACCTGCCTGCCCGACTCGCCGCCGGGGATCGTCGCGTCCAGGTCGCCCGCCGCCCACCGGTGCGCCGCCGCGATGAACAGGTCGAACGCCTCCCGGTCGTGCCGGCCCTCCAGGTCGCCGCAGAAGATCTCGTGCACGCCGTCGAGCACCTCGACGTCCAGGCCGTGCGCGGCGGCCACCGGGGCCGCGGTCTGCTGCGCCCGCACGGCCGTGCTGGCGTACACGGCGGACACCGGCTCGGTCGCCAGCGCCTCGCCCAGCGCCTCCGCCTGCGCCCGGCCCGCGTCGGTCAACGGCGGGCCGGGTGGCAGGGAGTCCAGCGCCATCTTCAGGTTCGACGCCGTCTCGCCGTGCCGCACCAGGATCAGCTTCACGCCCCCCGCCCTTCCCGCACGGCGGCGACCCACTCGGCCGCAGCCACGAACTCCTCGTCCCCGACGGGTGCGCCGCCCGGCTCCGCCTTCGGGTAGGACCCGAGGAACCGGGTGTCCGGGCAGTGCCGGCGCAGCGCGGCGAGCGCGTCACCCACGCGCGGCTCGGCGACGTGCCCGTCGAAGTCGATGTAGAACCGGTACTCGCCCAGCCGGCCCTTGGTGGGACGGGACTCGATGCTGGTCAGGTTGATGCGGCGCAGCGCCAGCTCGGTGAGCAGCTCGGACAGCGCGCCCACCCGGTCGGTCGCGGTGATCACGACGGACGTGCGGTCCCGCCCGGTCGGCGCGGGCGGCGGGCCGGGGCGGCGCAGCAGCAGGAACCGGGTCTTGGCGTCCCGGACGTCGGCCACGTCGGTGGCCAGCACCTCCAGCGGGTAGTGCCGCACCGCGACCGGCGCGCACACCGCCGCGTCGAACTCGCCCGCCAGCACGGCCCGCGCGGCGGCGGCGGTGGACGTGGTGGCGACGGCCTCGGCGGCGGGCAGGTGCTCGGCCAGCCAGTGCCGGACCTGACCCAGGGCGTGCGGGTGGCTCGCGACGGTCCTCACCTCGCCGCCGCCGGGCCGCACCAGCACGCTGAACCGCACGTCCAGCACGGCCTCCGCGACGGCCACCAGCGGCTCGCCCTCGGCCAGGGCGTCCATCGTGGCCGGGACCGCGCCCTCGACGGAGTTCTCCACCGGCACGCACGCGGCCTCGGCGTCCCCGCGGCGGGTGGCGGCCAAGGCGGCGGGCACGGTGTCGTACGGGACCAGCTCGTCCGGGGAGGCACCGAGGCCGAGGGCGGCCTGCTCGGTGAACGTCCCCTGCGGTCCGAAGTAGGCGAGCACGGCCGCAACGATACGAGCACCACGGCCGGTGATCGCCGCTGAGGCGAGGATCACCCGGCCGGCGGGTGCCCGGCCCCGTTCCGCCAGACCCCTGTGTCCTGGAATGCTTGCGGCTGTGTCCGCCGATACGGAGGGTGAGATCAACGCTCCGGTAGCTGTTCCCCGTCTGGTGCTGTGCGCTGTCGACGAGCCCCTCGCGACGGCGTGGCTGGGTGTCGCCGACGGCCGCACCGGTGTCCAGGTGCACCGCGGTTCGGTGCTCGACATCGTGGCCGAGGCCGTCGTGAGCCCCGCGAACTCCTCGGGCTGGATGCGTTTCGGCATGGACGCCGTGTACGCGCGGGCCTTCCCCCACGTCGAGGCCAACGTGCGCAGCGCCGTGCTCGGCCTGCACGGCGGCGAGCTGCCGGTGGGCGAGGCGCTGGTGGTGCCGACCGGCGAGCCGCAGCCGGAGTGGCTGATCAGCGCGCCGACCATGCGCACCGCCGGCGAGCACCTGCCCGGCGACACCGTCCACCCGTACCTGGCGGCGCGGGCCGTGCTGCGGCTGTGGCGGGACGGCCGCCTGGACGACGGCCGCCCGGTCCGGACGGCGGTGCGGACGATCGCCATGCCGGGCCTGGGCACGGGCGTCGGCGGGGTGGCGCCGGAGACGTGCGCGCGCCAGGTCGCCGCCGCGTGGGACGAGGTGTTCAGCTCCCTCCCCCGGCGCTGACGACCTGTGCACAACTCTGTGGACAACCCGCGTGGAGCCTGTGGACAACTACCGGGGTGCGACCCATCGCTCCAGGTCCAGCTCATCGGTGATGGGGATGCCGTAGTCCCCCACGGAGGGGATCTCTGGTTTGAGCCGACGTGACTCGCGCACCGCGTCGGGCCGCAACGCGGCGAGCCGGAACCCGCGCCGCTGGTAGAACCGCAGCGCGTCCAGGTTGTCGTTGGTGGTGGTGAGCCGGACGCGGGAGCAGCCGAGCTGCCGCGCGCGCTGCACGGCCGCCTCGACCAGCGAACTCCCCACGCCCCGGCCTCTTCGCAGCGCGTCGACGGTGACGATCTCCAGCAGCCCCTCGGTGGTGGCGTAGGTCAGCAGGCCGACCACCTGGTCCTGCTGCTCCACCAGGAACCCCGGCAGACTCGCGGGGAAGAACACCTGGCCGTGGGCGACCGCGGTGTGCGCGCCCCACAGCTCCAGCACCAGCCGACCGACGACGATCCGGTCGGCTTCCTCGATCGCGCGTACCTGCATGTCTTGCACTGTCTTGAGGTCCGCGCGCAACCGGTACCGGCATTCGACCTATGGTGGGTTCGTGCCCGTGCGCGTGTTGCTGGTCGACGACCACGAGATCGTCCGCAGGGGTCTGCGCGAACTCCTGGAAGACGAGGACGACATCACCGTCGTGGCCGAGGCCGGAGGGGTCGACGAGGCCGTGGTCTTCGCGACGTCCCTGCACCCGGACGTGGCCCTCGTGGATGTCCGCCTGCCGGACGGAACAGGCGTAGACCTGTGCCGCCGCTTGAGGGCACTGGACGTCCGCTGCCTGGTCCTGACGGCGTTCGACGACGAGGAAGCCTTGGTCGGCGCGATCATGGCCGGCGCCTCGGGCTACCTCCTGAAGCAAGTCCGAGGACAGGACCTGGTCAACGCGGTCCACGAGGTAGCGGCAGGCAGATCCCTGCTGGACCCCCAGACCACGGCCAGGGTCCTGGACCGGATGCGCCGCCCACCGGAGGTCGACGTCCTGGACGCCCTGACCGAGCAGGAGCGACGGGTGCTGGACCTGATCGGCGAGGGCATGACGAACCGGCAGATCGCGGAACAACTGTTCCTGGCGGAGAAGACGGTGAAGAACTACGTCACCTCGGTGCTGCAAAAACTCGGAATGGAACGCCGAACCCAAGCCGCCGCCTGGGTAGCCCGCCGCTCCCGCTGACTTTGTCGGTGCCGCCTGGAAGAATGAGCCCCAGGGGGCGCTCAGCCGAAATTGTCGTACCCCCGTGGGACAATGGAACCGGGGGCCGGAGGCCACGCCCAAGAGCCCAGGGCCAGGGCCGAGCCGAGGGCTGGAGCCGGGAGCTGAGGACTGGAGCTGGGGGCGGCGAAGGCCGGGGGCTGGAGCCGAGAGCTGGAGGCTGGAGCCGGGCGCGGCGAAGGCCGGGGGCTGGAGGCTCGCCCAAGGGCCGAGGGCTGCGCCAGGCGGCCGGGGGCCGAGCCAGACCGGCCGAGGCTGAGGGCTGGAGGCTGAGGGCTGGAGGCTGAGGGCTGGAGGCTGAGGGCTGGAGGCTGAGGGCTGGAGGCTGAGGGCTGGAGCCGAGCCGGGCGGCCGAGGGCCACGACGTCACCGCTCACTCTCGCGCGGACCTTTCGGCCATCGCACACCCCGAGCGCGGGCCGCCCCTCCTGCGGGCCGCCACGCACAGCGCCACAGCCGCCGCACGACCACGACTGGCCGAGAATTGTCGGTGCCGGCTGGAAGAATGAGCCCCAGGGGGCGCTTGGGCGGAATTGTCGTACCCAGGTGAGATAATGGAGACGGGGGCCGGAGGCCGCGACCCCGCCCAATCAGCGAGCAGGTGTTGGGGCGTTCAGACCGCGGCCTGGCCAGGTGCCGGAAACGGCGGAAGGCCTCTCAGAGCGGTACGTGCCAGGTGATCGTGGTGCCGGTGCGCGGGGAGGAAGTGACCTCGCAGCCGCCGCCTGCCGCCAGAGCCCGCTCCTCCAAGTGCCGCAGGCCGCGGCGGGCCACGCCGCGCGGGATGCCGCAGCCGTTGTCGGACACGCGGAGTTCCAGGTGGGAAGGGTCTCGGGTCAGGGCGATTTCCACCCGGCCGGCGCCCGAGTGGCGGACGACGTTGGACAGGGCCTCGCGCAGGGCCGCTCGGGCGTGGTCGGCCAGGGCTGCCGGTACGTCGGTCAGGTCGCCGTCCACGTGGACCTCCGGGTCGAAGCCGAGCAGCTCGCCCGCGGTCCTCGCTTCGGCCAGGACGGAGGTGTGCAGGTCGGCGTCGCCGGGTTTGCCGGGGTCGGCGCTGCGGAGTGCTCGGACGGTGGCGCGGACTTCGGCCATCGTCTGGTCGAGTTGGTCCACGCAGTCGGCGAGGCGCTTGGCTTCCCGTCCGTCCAGCTTCAGGCGGCGGTTGAGGAGTTCCAGCTGCACGCCGGTCGCGTACAAGCGCTGGATGATCACGTCGTGCAGGTCGCGGGCGATCCGTTCGCGCTCCTGGTACACCGCGATCCGCTGCCTGGCCGTCGAACCCTCCGCGAGCACAACGGCCAGTCCGGCCTGGGCGGCGAAAGCGGTGAGGACGTCGACGGTGTCGGTGCTGAAGGGGGGTGCACCCTTGCGGCGGTACACGGCCAGGGCGCCGATCTTGCGTTCGCGTGTCCCGAACGGCGCGACGGCGAACGGGCCGTAGCCGCGCAGCGACTGCGGCACGAAAGGCGCTGTGCGTGGGTCGGTGGTGAAGTCGTCGGCGACCACCGCGACGCCGGTTCGGGCGGCGCGCGCGGCGGAAGAGCGGTGGGACAGCACGATGCCCACCGGGTCCACGTCGCCGGACGACGCCTCCACGGTGAGGCTCCCGTCGTCGCCGGTGGCCATCGCCAGGCCCAGGTCCGCCTCGGCCAACTCGGCGGCGCGGCGCACGACGAGCGGCAGCACGGCGTCCGGGTCGTCGCCGGCGAGGGCGGCGGAGGTGATCTCGGTCGACGCGGCGAGCACCAGGGCGGGGTCCACGGCCGTCAACGGTAGGCCCCGACCGCGACTCGGCCCCGGGACACCTCCCACACCACGTCGGCCCGCCGCGCCTCGTCGGGGCGGTGGGTGATGTGCACGACGGTCCGGTCCAGCCCGTCCACCAGGTCCAGCAGCCGGCGGGCCGAGTCCTCGTCGAGGTGGGCGGTGGGTTCGTCCAGGAGCAGGACGTCGGCGTCGTGCAGCAGGGCGCGGGCGAGGGCCACGCGTTGCGCCTCGCCGCCGGACAGCAGGGTCGGGCCGACGACGGTGTCCAGGTCGAGGTCGAGCCCGACCGACGCGAGTGCCGCCCGCAGCCGGGTGTCGTCGGCGGCCGGGTCGCCGATGCGCAGGTTCTCGCGCAGGGTCGTGGACACCAGCATCGGCTCCTGCGGGCACCACGCGATCCGCGCGGGTCGCCGGACCGTGCCCGTGCTCGGCGCTACGAACCCCAGCAGCAGCGCGAACAGCGTCGACTTGCCCGCGCCCGACGGTCCCACGACGGCGACCTTCGCCCCGGCGGGCACCTGGACGCTCACGTCCTCGAGCACCGGTCGGGTCGCACCCGGCCACCGCGCGGTGACGCCGTCCAAGATCACGCCATCGACGTGCCCAACCGGCGGCAGGTCATTGCCCTGTTCCACGATCCGCCCGTACGCCTCCCGCAACGCCTGCCGGTGCTGAGCAGCCGCCGGCAACGCGCCCAACGCCTCGGCCAGCGCCAACGGCACCAAGCCCAGCAAAGGCGCGAGCAGCGGGTCGACGCCGGCGGCGATCGCCGTGCACGCCACCACCGCGCCGCCGAGCACGAGGTGCACCAGCCCGGTCGCCGCGCCCGCGCCCCACGCCTGCCGCCGCGCCAGCCGGGCCAGTTCGGCGTCGTGCGCGGCCAGCCGCGCCCGCACCTCCCGGTCCGCCCCGAACGCGATCAGGTCGGGCGCGGCGGTCAACAGGGTCAGCACCTCTTCGGACACCTGCCGCCGACCGCGCGCCAGCACGGTGCTCGCCCGCCGCTCGGCCAGGACCGCGACCAGCGGCGGGAGCGTCCCGCCGACCAGGACCGCGAGCCCGACCGCAACCCCTGCCCACGGGTCCAGGAGCGCGAACAGGACGGTCGTGGCGAGCCCGACCCCGGCGGCCACCAGCGGCGGCTGGAGGACTCGGGGCACCAGGTCGCGGACGGTGTCCACGTCGTCCACCAGCCGGGTCAGCTCGGCGCGCCCCGGGCGCAGCGACCGCCACAGCCGGACGCGGAGGTCCTCGGCGAACCGGAACGCGGCGTCGTGCGACACCAGCCTTTCGAGGTAGCGCAGGACGCCCTTCGAGAGTGCAAACGTTCGCACGCCCACGACCAGCACCGACAGCGTCAGGATCGGCGGCTGGGTGGCGGCCTTGGCGATGAGGTGCGCGGCGACGGCGGTCAGCGCGACCCCGCTGGCCGAGGCGGCGATCCCCAACGCCGCCCCGGCCAGCACCCGCCCGGTCGGCCGCGGGGTCCGCGGTGTCGCGGCCCGGCCGACCTCGTGGTCCACGGCCGCCGCCGCGAAGGCGTTGTCCGCTTGTTCGACGGTCCGGTGGGTCGAGAGGAGAACGGCCGCACCGGCGTCCGCGGCGGCCTGCACGGCGGTCATCACGAGCGCCGCCGTCGCGGGGTCGAGGTGGGCCGTGGGCTCGTCCAGCAGCAGGACCGTCGCGCCGTCCTTCACCCTGGTCAGCGCACGGGCGATGGCCACCCGCTGCCGCTCGCCGGTGGACAGCTCGGCGATCCGGCGCTCCACCAGGTGGTCGGCGGCGACCGACGCCAGCACCTCCCGGTCGACGCGGCCGGTGGTCAACTCCAGCTCGTCGGCGACCGTCCGCCCGGCGAACGCGGGCCGCTGCGGGACCCACGCGATGGCGTCCCGGTCCACGACGACCTCGCCGCCATCCGGCTCGACGTAGCCGAGGAGCACGTCGAACAAGGTCGACTTGCCCGCGCCGCTGGGCGCGTCCAGGCGGTGCACCTCGCCGGGCCACACCACGAGGCTGATCCCGTCCGGCGCGAACCGGCCCCGGCGCCGCACCCGCAGGTTGCGCACCTGCACGCCCACGGGCCGACCGTCGATCGCCACCCCGACCAACCGGACCGCCCGTCCGCTCGTGCGCCGCGCCTCCGGGATCTCCGCGACCCGGCGCACGGCCTCCACGCCGTCCTCCGACGCGTGGTGCGCCGCGCCCGCCGCCCGCAGCGGCAGGTAGCACTCGGGCGCGAGGATCAGCACCACCAGCCCGGTGACCAGCGTCAACTCCCCCGACACCAGCCGCAGCCCGATGCCGACCGCGATCAGCGCCACCGACAGCGACGCCGCCACCTCCAGCACCAGCGCCGACAGGAACGCCACCCGCAACGTCCCCATCGTGGCCTTGCGGTACCGCGCCCCCACCTCCTCGACCGCCCGCGCCTGCGCCGAAGCCCGCCCGAACGCCGTGAGCACCGGCAGCGCGCGCACCAGCTCCGCCAACCGCCCCGACAGCCGCTCCAACGCCGTCGCGGCAGCCGCCACCCGGGCCGAGGTGAACTTGCCGATCAGGATCGCGAACACCGGGATCAGCGGCAGCGTCACCGCCACCAGCACCGCCGACGTCGGGTCCGTCACGAAGATCCACAGACCCACCAGCACCGGCACCACGGCCGTCGTCACCAGGGCGGGCAGGTACTTGGTGAAGTAGGCGTCCAGCGCGTCCAGGCCCTTGGTGGCCACCACCGCCAGCTCCGCCGGCCCGCGGGACACGATCCACGCCGGCCCCAGCCCCAGCGCCCGGTCCAGCACCGCGGCCCGCAGCTCCTCCTTGGCGCCCGCCGCCGCCCGCGCCGCGACCGTCTCGGTGGCCCACGCCAACACCGCCCGCGCCACCACCGCGCACCCCAGCGCCCACAGCGACCCGCCCTCCACCAGCGCGGAGGCGAGCGTCACGGCCTGGAGGACCAGAGCGGCGGAGGACAGCGCGGCGAGCACGCCGCAGAGGGTCAGCGCTCGGCGCGCCGAAGGCGAAAGGGCGGGTAGCGCGCCGAGCGGCCCTCTCCCCGGCTTCTTGGCGGAAGGGGTTCCGGGGACGTCCACACCACGACCGTAGGTCCCCGGCCCTCGTCCCGCTCAGGTACGAGGGTCCCCCCGACGGCAGGACCTAGGTCCCCTCGCCCCGTCCGCCGTCCGGCCGCACCTCGCCGCGACCCGGCCAGGGGACCGCCGCCCGCGCGTTACGGTGCCGGAATGGCGGAGAGCGGGTTCGTCGAAGTGCGCGGGGCCAACCGGGGGAACAACGTCGTCCTGCACCTGTTCGCCGTGGCGCTGATGGTCACCGGACCGATCGTCTACGCGTCCACCGATGGCGGCACGGTCGGCATCGTGCTCACGGTGATCCTGTTGCCCCTGGGCATCGGCGTGTGGCGCGGCACCGGCCGGGCCAAGCGGCGGCTGCTGCGCCTGGACGAGGTGGGCCTGCCCGCGACCGCCTTCGTCCTGACCTCGGAGCCGATCAGCGAGGACGCCACGATCCGCGTCCGGCTCCTGATCAGGGGTCCGGACGTGCCCGAGTTCCTGATCGACCACGACACCTCGTACCACCCCAGCCTGAAGGCCGGGAACAAGCTCGACGCGGTGGTCGACCCCGACGACCACCGCGACTTCGAACTCGACTACTGAGGCTTACTGGGGCACGTGCACCTTGGGGATGTGCCGCGTCCCGATGCGCTTGCGGAACACCCAGTACGTCCACCCCTGGTACACGAGCACCGCGGGCGTCCCGAACGCCGCCACCCACGTCATCACGGTCAACGTGTAAGGGCTCGAAGCGGCGTTCTCCACCGTCAACGAGAACGCTGGGTCCAAAGTGGACGGCAGCACGTTCGGGTACAGCGCACCGAACAACGCCACCACCGCACACGCCACCGCCACGCCCATCAACGCGAACGCCTGCCCCTCACGCCGCAGCGCCAACCGCGCCAGAGCACCGAAAGCCGCCAACGCGACACCGATCGCCGCCGCGTACGTCCACACGCTCCCGAACCGCAGCTGCACCAACAGCAGCAACACGACCAGCGGCAGCAACGCGACCGGTGCGATCCGCAACGCCACCGCACGGGCACGTTCCCGCACTTCGCCCTCGGTCTTCAGCGACAGGAACACCGCGCCGTGCACCAGCGCGTACCCGGCGATCGCCAACGCGCCCAACAACGACTCCAGCGTCACCGCCGCGAACGGCGAGCCCACCCGGTCGCCGTTGGCGTCCAGCGGCAGCCCGAACACGTTGGCCGTCAACACCAACCCGACCCCGAGCGTCGCCACCCACGAGCCGACGAAGATCACCGCGTCCCACACCCGCCGCCAGCGCGCCGAGTCCACCTTGCCGCGGTACTCGAAGGCCACCCCGCGCCCGATCAGGGCCAGCAGGAACAGCACCAGCGGCAGGTAGGCCGAGCTGAACAGCGAGGCGTACCAGCCGGGGAACGCGGCGAACGTCGCGCCGCCCGCCACCAGCAGCCACACCTCGTTGCCGTCCCACACCGGCCCGATCGTGTTGATCAGCACGCGCCGCTCGGTCTCGTCACGGCCCAGCACCGGCAGCAGCATACCGACGCCGAAGTCGAAGCCCTCCAGGAACAGGTAGCCCAGCCACAGCAGGGCGATCACGCAGAACCAGAACGTCTCCACGACAACCCCTCAGTACGCGAACGACAGGACGTCGTCGTCTTTGCGATCGGCCTGGTCCGGTTTGTGGTCCGGCAGCACGCCCGCGACACCGCCGCGGACGTACCGCCGGACCAGGAACACCTCGACGCACGCGAGCACCCCGTAGACGAGCGTCAAGGCGATCAACGACGTCAGCACCTCGCCGACCGTCGAGTTCGACACGGCGCGCGCGGTGAACATCCACACCCCGTCCACGCCGCTCGGGTTCGGGACGACGACGAAGGGCTGCCGTCCCATCTCGGTGAAGATCCAGCCGAAGCTGTTGGCCAGGAACGGGGTCGCGATGCTGCCCAGCGCCAGCAGCCGGAACCACCGCCCGGTCGGCACCCGCCCGCCCCGCGTCAGCCACAGAATCAACAGGCCCACGCCGGCGGCGATCGCGCCGAAGCCGATCATCAGCCGGAAGCCCCAGTAGGTCACCGGCAGCAGCGGCACGTAGTCGATGGGCTTGCCCGACAGCTCGCCCAGCCGCTCGTCCACCGGGTAGTTCGTGCCGTACTTGGCCTGGTACATCGGGACCAGCTCCTCGATGCCCTTGACCTCCGACGTGAAGTCGTTGTGCGCCAGGAACGACAGCAGCGCGGGCACGGTGATGCTCTTGACGTTCTCGCAGTCCGGCCGCGACACGTCGCCGACCGCGAACACCGAGAACGCGGCGGGCTGCTCGGTGTGGCACAGCGCCTCGGCGGCGGCCATCTTCATCGGCTGCTGCTCGAACATCAGCTTGCCCTGGACGTCGCCGCTGATCGCCAGCCCGGCGAACGCGACCACGCCGACCCACGTGCCGAGCTTGACCGACGACCGCCACACCGGGCCGTCGGCCGAGCGCTTCCACAGGTGCCAGGCGGCGATGCCGACCAGGAACGAGGCGGCCACGGCGAACGCGCCGAAGATCGTGTGCGGGAACGCGGCCAGCACGGTGTTGTTGCCCAGCACCGCCCAGATCGAGGTCAGCCGCGGCCGGCCGTCGACCAGCTCGACGCCCACCGGGTGCTGCATCCACGAGTTGGCGGCCAGGATGAAGTACGCCGAGGCCATCGTGGCCGTGGAGAACGCCCAGGCGCAGGCGAGGTGGACCTTCTTGGGCAGCCGGTCCCAGCCGAAGATCCACAGGCCGAGGAAGGTCGACTCCACGAAGAACGCGACCAGGCCCTCCATCGCCAGCGGCGCGCCGAACACGTCGCCGACGAACCGCGAGTAGGCGCTCCAGGTCATGCCGAACTGGAACTCCTGCACGATGCCGGTCACCACGCCCATCGCGAAGTTGATCAGCAGGAGCTTGCCCCAGAACTTGGTCATCGCGTAGTACTTGCGGTCCCCCGTGCGGACCCACGCCGTCTGCATGCCCGCGACGAGCAGCGACAGGCCGATCGTCAGCGGCACCATCAGGAAGTGGTAGACGGTGGTGATGCCGAACTGCCACCGCGCCAGGTCGAGTACGTCCACGGCGACGACGGTAAGTCGGAGGAGCGGGTCCCGCTCAGGTACGACGGTCCCGTCCGGCCCGGGACCAAGGTCCCCCCACCCCCGTCCGGGTGAACGGCTAACGGGCCGCCCACCCCACCCGAACTACCGGTCAAGGCCTCGTAGGAGGAGGGGATGGCTTTGAGCGACAACACTTCGAGCGTCGTCATCGTGGACCGCGACGACCTGGACGCGGTCACCGGGATCGCCGCGGAGCACGGCGTGCTCGTGCAGCCGGTCGACACCCGCGACCTCGAACCGGTGCTCACCGTGACACTGGTCCTGCTCGGCTCGGCGCTCGCGGTCGGCACCGTGACCCACCTGGTGGACCGGGTGAAAGGCGGCCAGGTGGTCGACCTGCGTCCCGGCGCGCCCCGGCCGCTGTACCGGTCGAAGGACGTCGTGTACGGGCTGATCGTGATCCACACGGTGGACGGGAAGGTGTCCGTCGAGGTGAAGGAGCCGCGCGGCCTGTTCGGCCAAGCGATCGACGCGGTCGTGCAGGTGCTCACCGGGATGCCGGAAGCCGGCGCCGCAGAGGTGGCCGGGGTCGTCGAGTCGGCCGTGGGCGAGATCGGCAGCGTGGCCGTCGAGCGGGCGTCGGGCGGGGGGCCGGTGTGAAGGCGTCGACGTTCCTGGACAGCCTCTACGAGGCCGTGTACCGGACGGCGGGTCTCCCGCCGCCCGGTGAGCAGGACGTGACGCGCGACCCCACCAACCTCCGGATCGTGCGCCAGATCCACGAGCTGCACAGCGACGGGCTGCCACCGGAGGAGGCCCGGGTCGTGCGGGAGGCCGCCGAGCAGGCCCTGGAGGCCGCCGCGGGGAACGTCCTGAGCAAGTACGAGGACCCGTTCATGATCAGCATCCTCCGGGACGTCGCCGACCGGGTCGAAGCCGCGTGCCGGGAGGCGGGGGTGCCCCTCCCGGACCGCCCGCTGCTCGGCACGCTCCCCCACGGGGACGTCAACGCCCGGACGATGCTGGTCCCGGGGACCGGTGAACACCTCGTCCTGTTCGAGAGCCAGCTCATCCTGTTCGCGCACCTCGCCGCGAAGGCCGTCGTCGAGGCGCTCCCCCTCGGCGAACTCGACGACGGCCGCTTGTCCTTCGACCTCGACACCGCGCACATCCGGGCAGCGCTGGAAGCCGAGCCGCGGCTCGCGGCGCGGTTCGTCGAGGTCCTGCTCGGCTACGCCGTGACCGGTCGGCCGGGTTTCGCCCGCCAGTACCTCCAGAGCCGCAAGCGCGAGGCGCTGACCAGGATCTTCCGCAACGCGTTGGAGTTCTTCGTCCTGGGCCACGAGTACGGGCACATCGTCTCCCGGCACCTGGGCGAACGGCGACTGGTGGCCGGCATGGACATCGGCGGGGATGACGCGGAGGAGTTGCCCGAGGAGGTCCTCTACAGCTGGAAGCAGGAACTGGAGGCGGACGTCCGTGGCGTCGAGTACGCCATCCCGCCCACGATCCGCGCAGGCTACGACCTGACCCTCGGCTACGCGGCCGGGCCGGACTTCTACTTCACCCTCATGGACGTGTTCTCGCGGGCCATGCAGTTGCTGCGGACCGGCACCGAAGAGGTCCCGCTCGCGACCAGCCACCCGCCGGCCGCCCTGCGTCGCGAGGCCCTTCGCCGGTCCTTGCGCGACTTTCTGGGCGACGCGGCGGACGGACCCCTGCACCTGGCCACGACTTTGCAGGAGGTCGTGGAAGGGCTGTGGGCCTTCGCCCGCCCGACCGTGCTGAACGCCCGCGAGCACGGTGTCCGCCCGAGGTCCACCTGGCGGTGAGCGGATGCGTCCGGCGTCACGTCGACCTGCTCATATGCGTGACCTAGGATAGGTTCCGCCAGAGGGGAGTAGTTCCCGCGATCGTGCACTTCGGACGATCACGGCGAGGTGATCGACACACTGATCCCGCCTTCGAGCGGATCCGGTCCCTCACCCGTTCTCGTGAACGGGCGAACGAGACCTCCGGCCGGGCAGCGCAACACGCCCGGTCGGGGTCGTGCTGCCTCCGTCCGGGTTCACGGACGTGGAGGTACTCGTGGCACCGGAACTCATCGCGCTGGCGACGGCGTTCGGCATCATCTTCCTGGCCGAACTACCCGATAAGACAATGGTCGCCACCCTGGTCCTGACCACCCGCTACCGGGCGCTACCGGTGTTCGTCGGCGTCACGGCCGCGTTCGCCATCCAGTGCGTGGTGGCGGCGACGTTCGGCGGCGTGCTGACCCTGCTCCCGGATCGGGTGGTGGCGGGGATCGTGGCGGCGCTGTTCGGCGTCGGGGCGTTCCTGCTGCTCAAGGAGAGCTTCGCGAAGGACGAGGACGACACCGACGGCGGTTCCTCGGCCCCGGCGGTCTCCTTCGGCCGGGCGGCGCTGACGTCCTTCGGCGTCTTGTTCGCGGCCGAGTGGGGCGACGCGTCCCAACTGGGCACCGCCGCCTTGGCCGCCCGTTACGGCACCCCGGTGTTCGTGGGGTTGGGCGCGTTCCTGGCGCTGGTCACGGTGGCCGGGATCGCGGTCTTGGTGGGCCGCAAGATCGCCGCGCGCATCCCGACGCACCTGATCCAACGGGTGAGCGGGACGATCTTCGCGGTGTTCGCCGTCCTGGCGCTGTGGCAGGCCCTCGCCTAGCGCAGGGCGTCAGCGACCTCCTGAGCCGCCCGGACCACCTGGGGCCCCACCACGTCGCCGTCGAGCTTCTCCAGGGCCACCACGCCCACGCTGGCCCGCAATCCGGGCACACCGCGCACGGGTGCGGCCACGCCGAACGCGCCCGGCTGCAACTCGCCCGTCGAGTGGACCCACTGGCGACCCTCCGGGGACAGGCCGATGGCCTTGCCCGCCGCGCCCCGGTGGACCGGGTGGCGCGACCCCACCCGGTACGCCACGTGGTAGGCCGTCCAGGACGGTTCCACCACGGCCACCGCCTGGGCCTCCGTCCCGTCGGCCACGGTCAGGTGCGCGGTCGCGCCCACCTGCTCGGCCAACGTCCGCAGGGCGGGCTGGGCGGCCAGGCGCAGTTGCGGCAGGACGTTGGACGCCAGGCGCAGCACGCCCAGGCCCAGCCGGACCTTCGAGCCCTCCCGGCGCACCAGGCCACGCGACTGCAACGGCACCAGCAGCCGGTACACGGCCGCCCGGGAGGCGCCGATGGCGGCGGCCAGCTCGCTGATCGACGGGGCTTCCGACTCGGCGTCCGCCACCGCCTGGAGCAGGGCCAGGCCCCGCTCCAGGGTCAGCGAGCTCTCCTTGGACCCGGCGGGCAGCGGCAGCTTGCCGCGCGGGTCTGGTCTGGCCACCGGCGTCCTACCCTTCCGAACCCGAGCCCGAAACTGCAACCGCATCCGACACCGCGGGCGAGATGGTGCCGACCACCTCGGACAGGCCCACGACCGACCCGTTGGGGCCGGGGGCCGTCGCGGTGATCCGCACCGTGTCGCCGTCCTCCAGGAACGTGCGCTCGGCGCCCCCGACCGCGACCGGCTCCTGCCCGCCCCAGCTCAGCTCCAGGAACGAGCCGCGCTGGTCGCGCTCCGGGCCGGACACGGTGCCCGACGCGATCAGGTCACCCGGCCTGACCGTAGCGCCGTTGGACGAGAGGTGCGCGAGTTGCTGCGCGAACGTCCACGACATGGTCCGGAACGGCGGGCGCGACACCAGTTCGCCGTTCCACTCGACCTCGATGCGGATGTCCAGGCCCCACGGCCGGTCCTCGACCAGGTACGGCAGCACGTCGTTGCCCAGCGGCGGCGGGGTGACGCGGGCCGCCGAGAACGCCTCCAGCGGCGTGATCCACGCGCCCACCGAGGTGGCGAACGACTTGCCCAGGAACGGCCCGAGCGGCTGGTACTCCCAGGCCTGGACGTCCCGCGCGCTCCAGTCGTTGACCAGGGTCACGCCGAACACGTGGTCCACGGCCGCGGCCGGCGACAGCCGGGACGCCACCGGGCCGCCGCACACGAAGCCGACCTCGGCCTCGATGTCCAACCGCCGGCTGGGCCCGAACACCGGCCCGTCCGAGGACCTGCGCTGACCCTCCGGCCGCACCACCGGCGTCCCCGACACGACCACCGTGCCCGCGCGGCCGTGGTAGCCGATCGGGATGTGGGTCCAGTTGGGCAGCAGCGGGTCGCCGTCGGGGCGGAACATCCGGCCGACGTTCTCCGCGTGGTGGCGCGACGAGTAGAAGTCCACGTAGTCGGCGACCTCGAACGGCAGCACCGCGCCCTCGACGTCCACCAGCTCGGCGCCGCGCGGCGCGGAGGTGGCGGTGACGAGCTCGACCAGCTTGGCCCGCAGCTCGCTCCACACCGGCCGGCCGGCGGCCAGCAGGGGGTTGAGCGTCGGAGCCGCCACGAGGGGCGCCAGGCGCTCCCCGAAGTGGTCGGCGAGGGGTCGCAGGAGCAGTGCCCGGTCGCCGACGCGCACGGCGATGCCGCCCGCCACGACGCCGTAGGGCAGGGTCTGCGGCCCGAAGGGCGCGTCCGGCGTGAACGCCGGGTCCTCGATCCAGCTCACAGCAGGCCCAGTTCTTCCAGGTCGGTGACGGGCTCGTCCAGGGAGCACGAGCCGTAGGAGGCGAACACGCCGCGCACGGCGTGGGCGGCCTGGTCGGACAGCTCGCCGGCCTCGGCGGCCAGCGCCTGGGCGTCGGAGGAGGCCAGCGCGGCCCGCACGTCGCCGCCGGACAGGGCGCGGGCGGTGGCGACCAGCAGGTTGAGGAAACCGTGGTGGGTGAACCCGGTCTCGCTGTCGGTGTAGCGGACGGCGTGGTGCAGGCCCGCGGTCGCCTTGAACGCGACCCCGCCGCCGGAGACCACCGCCAGGAAGTCGGCGACCTCGTCCACGCTGGGGAAGTTCTCCTTGCTCAGGCCACCGCAGCGCAGCTTGGGCCAGCTGCCGTGCTCGATGACGCGGCGGACGCCGTCGAGCCACTCGGGGCCGCCCCGGCGGGGCTCGACGACCCGGATCACGTCCTCGGGGACGAACTCCGAGACGCGCTCCAGCCACACCTCGTCCACGTCGGACGGGGCGGGCATCTCGACCATGCGCAGCGCGAGCAGCTCGCTGCGCGACTCGACGATCGAGACCGCCTTGGGCACGCCGCCCAGACCGGTGTCGATGACGAGGGACAGGGCGACCGGCTTCACCGGCTTGACCTTGATCAACTCGGTGATCAGCTCGGCCAGGCGTGACGCGGGACACAGGAAGAGCCCCACCGCGCCGGCCCACTCGCCGGCCCTCGCGTCGAGGTGGCCGCGGACCGCGTCGGGCATGGTCGCGTTGCCCGGCGGGAAGAGCGCGGCGTCGTCGACTAGCCGCGCGAGCAGGGGCGGAGTGCCGCGGGGACCGGGCGCACGGAGTTCGAAGGCGCTTGACACGGCTGACACGCTAGTGGCGTACCGGTCAATGAACAAAGATGTCCGTTTATCGAACGCCCGGAGAGAACGATGGCGTACTACCGCCAAGTCGGGGAGATCCCCCGAAAGCGCCACACGCAGTTCCGCACACCGGACGGCGGCCTGTACGCGGAAGAGCTGATGGGCGTGGAGGGCTTTTCGGCCGACTCGGCCTTGCTCTACCACCGCCACCTGCCGACCGCGATCGTGAACGCGGAGACCGTCGCGGACGACCGGGGCGCGCTGGAGCCGAACCTCCCGCTCAAGCCCCGCGCCTTCAAGACGCAGGACCTGACCTGGTCCGACGACGTGGACGCGGTCACCGGGCGGCGGCGGCTGTTCGGCAACCAGGACGTGACGATCGGGTTCGTCCGCGCCACCACCCCCAGCCCCCTGTACCGCAACGCGGCGGGCGACGAGCTGCTGTACGTGCAGACCGGCGAGGGGGTCGTGGAGACCATCTACGGCGCGCTGCCGGTCGCCGAGGGCGACTACGTGGTCCTGCCGACGTCGTGCACCTACCGGGTCGTGCCGTCCCAGCCCATGAACGTCCTGGTGCTGGAGGCCAAGGGCCACATCGGCCCGCCGCGCCGCTACCTGTCGGCCAAGGGCCAGTTCCTGGAGCACTCGCCGTACTGCGAGCGGGACATCCGCGGGCCGGCCGAGCCGCTGCTGGTGGACGGCGAGGACGTCGAGGTCCTGGTGCGCCACCGCGCCGGCCTCACCCGGTTCACCTACGCCAACCACCCGTTCGACGTCGTCGGGTGGGACGGCTGCCTGTACCCGTGGGTGTTCAACATCCGCGACTTCGAGCCGATCACGGGCCGCGTGCACCAGCCGCCGCCCGTGCACCAGACGTTCGAAGGGCCGAACTTCGTGGTGTGCTCGTTCATGCCGCGCAAGGTCGACTACCACCCGCTGGCGATCCCGGTGCCCTACAACCACGCCAACGTCGACTCCGACGAGCTGATGTTCTACGTGGGCGGCAACTACGAGGCCCGCAAGGGCTCGGGCATCGGCATCGGGTCGCTGTCGCTGCACCCGTCGGGCTGCACCCACGGACCGCAGCCGGGTGCGGTAGAGGCGTCGCTGGGAGTGGACTACTTCGACGAGACCGCGGTCATGGTGGACACCTTCCGGCCGCTGGAGCTGGGCGAGGCGGCGCTGGCGTCCGAGGACCGCAAGTACGCGTGGTCGTGGGCGAAGCGAGGCCCTGACCTGGACTGATCCCCTCGTCGGGAATCTTCCTGGCGGGTGATCGTCTTTTTGTCGGTGCTCGCCGCTAGCGTCGTGGGCATGGACGCACAAGCGGTGCTGGGACTGGCCCCGGACAGCCAGGTGGCGAGCAGCGCCACCCGGCTGGCGGGGTCGTCCGGCTGGACCGGCACCGGCCGCAGCGACGAGGCGCTGTGGGGGCTGTGCAAGGGCAGCGGGGCCAACCCGTACCGGGTGTGCGTCGACCTGGGCGACCGGGCGTCGAAGTGCTCGTGCCCGTCGCGGAAGTTCCCGTGCAAGCACGCGCTGGCGCTGCAACTGCGGGACGCGCGGGAGCCGTTCCCGGCCGGTGATCCACCCGACTGGGTAGTCGAGTGGCTGGACAGGCGGCAGCAGACCGCCCGACCGCTGGACGACTCGCCGGAGGCGGTCGAGCGGCGGGCGCGGGCGAAGGAGAAGACGGCCCGCAACCGGGCCGAGGCGGTGCGCGGCGGCGTCGCCGGGCTGACCGACTGGCTGGCCGACGTGGCGGGCGCGGGCATCGCGGGCCTGCCCGCGCGCGACGGCGGGTGGTGGCACTCGATCGGGGCGCGGATGGTGGACGCGCAGGCCAAGGGGCTGGCGTCGGCCGTGGACGACCTGCGGTCCGTGGTGGCCGCGGGCGGGCCGTCCTGGGCGCACGACGCGGCGGACCGGTTGGGCGGCCTGCACCTGCTGGCGCGGCTGGCGGACACACCGTCGGACGTGGTGCGCCGCCGGCTGGGGTTCTCGGTGGCCGAGGAGGAGGTCCGGGCGGGCGAGACCTGGTCGGACCGCTGGTTGCCGCTGCTGCGGCTGGAGTCCGACGACGGGCTGGTGCGCACGGTCCGGCAGTGGCTGTGGGGTCGGGAGCACGGCTGGGTGGTCGCGGTGAAGCACGCGGCCGGTGGGGCGCGGCCGGTTCCGGCGCTGCCGCACGGGGTGGAGGTGCAGGGGGTGGTGCACCCGTACCCGGGATCGTCGCCGCACCGGGTGGCCGTGGGCGAAGTGGAGCCTTGTGATCCGGTGCCGGTGCCGGTGCCCGGGACGTGGCGGGAGGCGTTGGCGGGGCTGGAACCCCAGTTGCTCGGCGACCCGTGGCTGCGGCTCCACCCGCTGGGGTGCGGCGGCGTGCGGCTGACCGCCGACCTCAAGCACGTGGTGGACGCCGCGGGGCGCGGCCTGCCGGTGCGCGGTGACCTGGCGCTGGAGCAGGCGGTGGCGATCACCGGCGGTGCGCCGTTCGACGCGTGGGGGCTGTGGAACGGGCGCGACCTCCGCCTGGGCGCGGTCGCGGAGCCCGGCGGGGTGCCGGAGGTGCTGGGATGAGCACGCGAGCCACCGGGGCGAGCACGCCAGGCGCAGCCCGGACCACGGGAGACCCCACGGGGAGCGCGCGAGACGCCGCCGCAACCACGCCAGGCGCAGCGGGAAGCGCGCCAGGGCCTTCCGCGGCCACGCCCGCCGCAGCGGGGAACGCGCGAGACGCTGCCGCGACCACCCCCGGCGCGGCGGGGAGCGCGCCAGGCCCTTCCGCGGGCACGCCAGACGCGGCGGGGAGCGCGCCAGGGCCTTCCGCGGCCACGCGCGCCGCGTGGGACGAGACCGTGCAGGCACTGCTGGTCGGCGCGCACCGCGCCCGCACCAGCCCCACCGAGCTGCTGGACCGGTGCGCCGCGCTCGGCCTGGCCGCGCACGGCGCGCAACTCCCGCCGACCGTGGACACACCCCTGCTGGAGCCGGCGCCGCAGTCGGCCGACCGGGTGCCCGGGCCGGCGGCGCGGGGTGTGCTGGCGCAGGTCGTGGCGCTGGACGACCAGGTGCTGCTCACCGAGTGGTGCGGGTTGGCGGCGGCGGGCGGGTTCGTCGCGGAGCCCAGGCAGTTGCCCGCGCTGCTCACGATGGCCACCGGTCACCCCGGTCTGCGGCAGGCGGTGTCCGGGGTGCTGGGCGCGCGCGGCCGGTGGCTCGCGGGGCTGCGGCCGGTCTGGTCGTGGGCCACCGACGCCACACCGGCCGACGTCGACCTGGCCGACGTGCTCGACCTGCCGGGCCAGAGCCGGCTCACCGCCCTGCGCCGGGCGCGCCGGCACGACCCGGCGGGCACGCGCGAGTTCATCGCCGAGCAGCTGGCCGTGCAGCGGCGGGCCACCGACCGGCAGGTGCTGGTCGGCGCACTGGCCGCGGCGCTGTCCGAGGACGACGAGCCGCTGCTCGAGGAGGTCCTGGACGACCGGGCGGTCGGCGTCCACGACGAGGCCGTGCAGCTGCTGCGGGCGCTGCCGTCCTCGCGGCTGTCCCAGCGGGCCGCCGAACGCCTCTACCGGGGGTTGTGGCTGACCACCGACGGCTTCGACGTGCAGAGCGACGAGCTGTGGACGGCCCTGGACCCCGAGCCCGAGGAGGCTCGGGACCTGCTGCGCGACGGGTCGGAGAGCGGCGTGGCGGGCCGCATCCGGGGCGCGGCGGCGAGCGTGCCGCCGAGCCACTGGACGCAGCGGCTGGGCACCGACGACCTGGGCGCGGCCCGCGAGCTGGAGCGCAGCCCGTGGGCGTCCGCGCTGCTGCGGGGCGTGGCGCAGCGGCTGCGGCTGGCGGCGGACGCCGGGCCGTGGGCGGTGGCGGCCACCCGCGCGCTGACCGGCATGGAGCAGCTGGAGATGCTGGCCACCCTGCCGCCGGACCTCGGGGCGCGCACCGTGGCCGAGGTGTCGAAGAACTGGAACTACGACCTGCTCGACCACGCCTGCTCGCAGCTGCCCGCGCCGTGGACACCGGAGGCCACCGCCGCCCTGCTGGACCGGTACGCGCTGATGCGCGACCCCCGGTGGCGCGCGGGCCGCCCGCCCGCGGTGCTGCTGGCCCGGGGCGACGCCGGCGTGCTGGGCGCGAACTGGGACCGCATCACCGCGCGGTGGCCCGAGCGCACCGTGGACCTCGACGTGCTCCGCCTGCGGGTGCAGCTGCGCGAAGCCTTCACCCCCCGACCGGAAGGACCTTGAGCCGTGACCACCGAGACCGTGCTGCGCCCCGCCGCGGAGCGGCAGTACGCCGACGAACTCGCGGCCCTCGCCCGCCAGGACGACCGCCCGCGCCCGCCGCGCTGGCGGCTGTCGCCGCAGGCCGTGGTCCGGTACGTGCTGGGCGGCACGCTGCCCGACGGCACCGTGATCGCACCGAAGTACGTCGGCGAACGCCGGCTGGTGGAGATCGCCGTGGGCACCCTGGTGACCGACCGGGCGCTGCTGCTGGTGGGTGTGCCGGGCACGGCGAAGTCGTGGCTGTCCGAGCACCTGGCGGCGGCGGTGAGCGGTGACTCGACACTGGTCGTGCAGGGCACGGCGGGCACCGGCGAGGAGCAGGTCCGCTACGGCTGGAACTACGCGCGGCTGATCGCGGAGGGTCCGAGCGAGGCGGCGCTGGTGCCCAGCCCGGTGCTGACCGCGATGCGGACCGGGGCGGTGGCGCGGGTCGAGGAGCTGACCCGGATGCCGGCCGAGGTGCAGGACTCGTTCATCACGATCCTGTCGGAGAAGGCGCTGCCCGTGCCGGAGCTGGGCATGCAGGTGCAGGCGGTGCCCGGGTTCACGGTGATCGCCACGGCCAACGACCGGGACCGGGGCGTCAACCAGATGTCGTCCGCGCTGGCCCGCCGGTTCAACACCGTGGTGCTGCCGCCGCCGGCGACCGAGGACGACGAGGTGCGGATCGTGGCGTCGCGGGCCGCCGAGCTGGGCCGGGCGCTGGAACTTCCCGCCGAGCCGCCGGCGCTGGAGGAGGTGCGCCGGGTGGTGCGCATCTTCCGCGAACTGCGCAACGGGTCCACAGTGGACGGTCGTACCCAGCTCAAGCGGCCCAGCGGCAGCCTGTCCACGGCGGAGGCGATCTCCGTGGTGACCAGCGGGATGGCGCTGGCCGGGCACTTCGGCGACGGCACGATCACCGCCGACGAACTGGCGTCGGGCTTGCAGGGCGCGGTGGTGAAGGACCGCGTGTCGGACACGGCGGCCTGGCAGGAGTACCTGGAGGCGGTCGTGAAGGAACGCGCCGACTGGCGCGACCTCTACCGGGCGTGCCAGGGGTGGTGATGGCCGACCTGCCACCGCGGGTGACCCTGCTCGGCATCCGCCACCACGGCCCCGGCTCGGCCCGCATGGTCGCCGAGGCGCTGGACCGCGTGCGGCCGTCGATCGTGCTGATCGAGGGTCCGCCGGAAGGCGACGCGCTGCTGCCGCACGTGCCGGACCTGGTGCCGCCGGTGGCGTTGCTGCTGCACGACGAGACCGACCCGGCACGGGCGGCGTTCTGGCCGTTCGCGGAGTTCTCGCCGGAGTGGCGGGCGATGGTCTGGGCGGACGCCGAGAACGTGCCCGTGCGCTTCTTCGACCTGCCCGCGGCGACCTCGCTCGCCGACGACCCCGACACCCCGCCGGCCGCCGCCACACCCAGCCAGCCCACGCCGCCCGGCCAGCCCGAGCCGGGCGGCCAACCCGAGCCGGGCGAGCGGCACCGTGCGTCCCTCGACCCGCTGGGCACCCTCGCCGCCGCGGCCGGCTTCGACGACCCGGAGCGCTGGTGGGAGGACGTGGTCGAGCACCACACCGATCCCGCCGACCTCGCCGAGGCCGTGGCGGAGGCGATGACGGCCCTGCGCGAGGAGTTCGCCGACGAGGTCGACGACCGCACACTGCGCCGCGAAGCCGCGATGCGGAAGAACCTCCGCCAAGCCCTGAAGGACACCGACGGGCCGATCGCGGTCGTGTGCGGCGCGTGGCACGTGCCGGCGTTGCGCGCGCTGCCGCCCGCGTCCGCCGACAACGCCCTGCTCAAGGGGCTGCCCCGGCGGAAGGTCTCCGGCACCTGGGTCCCGTGGAGCCACGGCAAGCTGGCCACGGCGTCGGGCTACGGCGCGGGCGTCGACTCCCCCGGCTGGTACGCGCACCTGTGGGAGTGCGCCCCGGCCGGTGATGCGGTGCCGCGGTGGTTCGCGCGGGCGTGCACCGTGCTGCGCGGGGAGGACCTGCCGGCGTCGACGGCGAGCGCCGTGGAGGCCGTGCGCCTGGCGGACACGCTCGCGGCGCTGCGCGGGCGGCCGTCGCCGGGGCTGTCCGAGGTCATGGAGGCCGCGCGGGCGGTGCTGTGCGGCGGCGACGACACCCCGTTGCGGCTGATCCACACCCGGCTGGTGGTCGGCGAGCGGCTGGGCGAGGTGGGCGAGTCCGTCCCGACGTCCCCGCTGGCCGCCGACCTGAACCGGCTGACCCGCCGCCTGCGCCTGCCGCTGAACGCGGAGCCGAAGCAGATCCGCCTGGACCTCCGCAAGGACACCGACCGCGAACGCTCGAAACTCCTCCGTCGCCTGGAAGTCCTCGACGTCCCCTGGGGCAAGCCGGACACGACCCGCACCATCGGCACGTTCGCCGAGGCGTGGCAGCTGCACTGGCGGCCGGAGTTCGCGGTCGCCCTGGCCACGGCCGCCCGCCACGGCACCACGGTCGAGGCTGCGGCGAACCAGGTCCTGGTCACCCGGGCCGGCGCGGCGACCCGCGTGGTCGAGGCGGCGGACGCCCTGGGCCGCTCGGTGAACTGCGAACTCCCCGAGTCGGTCACCGCGTCCCGAACCGCCCTCGACCGCTGCGCCGCGGCGGCGACGGACGCCCTCGAACTCCTGACGGCCCTGCCGGACCTCGCGTCCACGGTCCGCTACGGCTCGGTCCGCGGCACCGACCCGGACCTGCTGCGCGTGGCCCTGCACGGCCTGCTGACCCGGGGTGCGGTCGGCCTGCCGCTGGCGTGCCGGGGCATCGACGACGACACCGCCGAACGCGCGTTGGCCGCCGTCAACGGGGCCGACGACGCCGTGCGCCTGGCCGCCGACGACGACCACAAGGAGACCTGGCAGCACGCGCTGCGCTCGCTGGTCGCCATGCCGGACGCGCACGGCCTGCCCACCGGCCGCGCGACCCGCCTCCTGTGGGAGTCGGGAGCCCTGGACTCCGACGCCGTCGCGACCAGGCTCCACCGCGCCACCACTCAAGCCGCCGCCGCGACCGCCTTCGTGGCCGGCTTCCTGCGCGGCTCGGCGGCACTCCTGACCGCGGACCCCCGGCTCTTCGCGGTGGTGGACGACTGGCTGACGGACCTCACCAGCCCGGACTTCGAGGCGGCGCTGCCCCTGCTGCGCCGGGCGATCACCGAGTTCAGCCCGGCGGAACGCCGCATGCTCGGCGACCGCGCGAAGGGCGCGGCCCGAACGACGACCGCCACCACCACCTGGGACGAACCCCTGGCCGCCCGCCTCACCGCCCACGTCCAAGCCCTGCTCACCAGCCCACTCGCCAACATCACCCGATCAAGCGACATGCACGATCCGCGACCAAAGGCCGACTCGCGCGTCCCGTAAACAAGGAGCGCGGGCAGCCGGCAGGGCACACCCCCGGCAAGGAGCACGCCACCCGATGACAAACGCCGACCCGCCCACAGCCACAGGCCCCGCCGACCCGCCCGCTGCCCCAGGACCCGCCGACACGGACACCGCCACCGGACCCGCCGGCCCGCCCACAGCCACAGGACCCGCCGACACGGACACCGAACGCCTCCGCCGCTGGCGTCTCCTCCTCGGCGGCGCGGCCGGCGACCTGGGCGCGCTGGACGAGGACGACCGCCGCCGCGACTCCGCCCTCACCGGCCTCTACGGCGGCGGGGCGCCCGTGAATGCCACCGACGCCCCCGAGGCCAACGGCAAGCGCAGCGCCGGCCTGGGCGGCTCGTCACCGGTCCTGCACCGCTGGCTGGGCGACATCCGCACGTACTTCCCGACCTCGGTCGTCCAGGTCATGCAGAAGGACGCCGTCGACCGCCTGGGCCTGCGCCAGCTGCTGCTCGAACCCGAGCTGCTCAAGAGCGTCGAGCCGGACGTCAACCTCGTCGGCACGCTGATCTCGCTGTCCGGCGCGATCCCGGCGAAGACCCGCGACACGGCCCGCGCGGTCGTGCGCAAGGTCGTCGAGGACATCGAGCGCCGCCTGGCCGAACGCCTGCTCGCCGCCGTCCACGGCGCGATCGACCACGCCAAGCGCACCAACCGGCCGCGCCTGAGCGACGTCGACTGGGCCCGCACCATCCGCGCCAACCTCAAGCACTACCAGCCGGACCAGCGGACGGTCGTCGTCCAGGACCTGAAGGGCAACACGCGCCGCAGCCGGGCCGCGTCCCTCAAGGACGTGATCCTGCTGGTCGACCAGTCGGGGTCGATGGCGGAGTCGGTGGTCTACTCGGCGGTGATGGGTGCCTCGCTGGCGTCGCTCAGGGCCGTCGACACGAAGCTGGTCGTGTTCGACACCGAGGTCGTGGACCTGACCGAGGACCTGAAGGACCCCGTGGACCTGCTGTTCGCCACCCAGTTGGGCGGCGGCACGGACATCAACCGCGCGGTCGCGTACGGCCAGTCCCTGGTCCGACGCCCGACCGACACCGTGCTGGTCCTGATCAGCGACCTGTACGAGGGCGGTGTGGCGCGGGAACTCCAGCGCCGGGTGCGGGAGCTGGTGCAGAGCGGCGTGACGGTGGTCGTTCTGCTGGCCCTGTCAGACAGCGGCACGCCGGCCTACGACCACGAGCTGGCGGCGAAGCTGTCGGAGCTGGGCGCGCCCGCGTTCGCCTGCACCCCGGACCGCTTCCCGGACCTGCTGGCCACGGCGCTGCGCAAGGAGGACGTCACCGCCTGGGCGGAGCGCAACGACATCGCGGTGGGCCGCTGACCCCGGTCAGCGGATCACCACCCGGCCCAGCGTCACGAAGGGGGTCTCCGGCGTCAGCACGGCGGTGCGGCCCCGGTCGTCGGGGCCCGCGAGCCACAGCTTGCCGGTGCGGCGGACGTCCTCGCGGGCGCGTTCGGGCATCTCGGGCAGCCGCAGGAACGTCCGGTCCGAGCCCTCGGTCTCCAGGTACGCCTGCCGCCCGATCCGAGACCTGCCGGGCACGAACGACACGCTGACCGGGTGCCACGAGAAGTCCTCGGCCAGCCGCCGGACCTTGCGCCGGCACGCGAAGTGCCGCAAGCCGGGCACTGCGAACTCGATGCACAGCGGGATCAGCACGAACACCCAGTTCGAGCCGATCCACAGCGACACCAGCCACAGGACGGCGAACGAGAGCAGCGCGAGCCCGATGAACCCGACCGCGCGCCGGTCCGCCCGCACCAGGCACCGCCGCGTCCACTCCTCGCCCACCACTGCTCCCACACAACCAGAGATAGCTCCTCCCAGCCCGGATAGCCGCCCAAATGATCACCGAAACCCCCGAGAGATAGCTCTCAACGCCGGCGGACCTGGGCGGGGAAGAGGCGGGGCACGCCCCGGAAGGTCACCACGGTGTTCCCGGCCCGGTCCGGGTCCACCAGCCAGGCCCGGCGGTGGCGGCTGATCCGACCCCGGGCCAGCGGGCCGGCGTTGATGTCCAGGACCAGCGGGAACTCGCCGTGGACGACCAGCAGCCCGTGCCGCCAGTGGACCCGCACGTACCGCCACTCGCGGTCGGCCAGGACGGGCGCGGCCGGTCGACGGCGGCGCAGAGCGGCCAACAGCACGATCGTGGAGAACGCGAGCAGCACCACGGGCAAGTCCGGCACGGGGGCCAGGAACACCAGGAGCAGCTGCCCGACGAACGCCAGCACGCCCAGCACGACCCAGCCGAACGCCCGTCTGCTCGCGATCTCCAGGCAGTGCCGGGTCCACTCGTCGTCGAGCGCCGCCCCCTCGGTGGACGGCTTGTTCGGCACGACCACGGCCCACCTCCGCCACCGCCGAGGCCACGACCGACGAGGCTACGACCTCCGACCACCGTCCGTCTGCGGGCAACCACGAAGCGGGACATCCGTTCGTGGGACTTCCCCGCACGCACTCCTCCAAGTTAGGCTGCCCTAAGTTGGGGAGGTGAACGGTGACCGACAACCGCCGACCGCCCGCGCCGCACCCCGCGGAGCGCGCACGGACGATCGCCGCACGGGGTGGCCGCGCCGCCTTGCTGCCCTCGGACGGCACGGAGAACCGCGTGACGCCGCTGCTGCACCACGTGCACGCGTGCGGTGACGCGACGATCCTGCTGCCGGACGACCACCCGCTCACCAAGGCCGCCGAGGGCGGTGAGATCACCGCGATGCTGGAGGTCGCCGACCACGCCGCCGTGCCGCTGCGCGAACCGGTGCGCGGCCTGCTGTGGGTGACCGGCTGGCTGCGCACGATGGACCCGCAGGAGGCCCGCGCCGCGAGCCTGGAGGTCGCCGAGGAGCGCCCCGACCCGCGCCTGCTGGACGTCGGACACGGCGCGTCCGTGCTGCGGCTGGTGCCGGCGAGCCTGGTCGTGGCCGACGCCGAGGGCACCACCTCGCTGCGCCCGGAGCTGTTCGCCCAGGCCGACCCGGACCCGTTCCACCGGCAGGAGGACCACTGGCTGCGGCACCTGGAGCTGTCGCACCGGGACGTCGTCGGCCTGCTCGGCCGGCACCTGCCCGACGACCTGCGCGGCGGGCACGTCCGGCCGCTGGGCCTGGACCGGTTCGGGCTGCGGCTGCGGGTGGAGACCGCCGACTCCGACCACGACGTGCGGATCGCGTTCTCCCGCCCGGTGGCCACCTCGGGTGAACTGGCGGCGGAGTTGCGCCGGCTGATGGGCTGCCCGTTCCTGGCACAGCGCCGTTAACCTGCGCGGGTGATCCCGGAGGAGCGCACCGCGCACAAGGTCGAGCTGCTGCTGGTCTTCGCCGTCACCCTCGGCCTGTCCGGGTTGCGCAGCCTCGTGCGGTTGCTGGACAGCCTGCTCCAGCCCAAGCCGCTCAACGAGCAGTCGGTCGCGATCAACGTGCCGCAGGCCCGGTTCGACCTGCTGGACCTGCTCGCGCAGCTGCTCGGGGTGGTGCAGCTGGTGGCGTGGGGCGGGCTCGGCGCGTACCTGCTGTGGCGCGGCGGGGTCGCCCTGGCCTCGCTGGGCCTGGACCGCACCCGGATCGGCAAGGACTTCCTCGGGGGCACCGCGCTGGCCGCCGTGATCGGCATCCCCGGCCTGGTCTTCTACCTGATCGCGTGGAACCTGGGCCTCAACCTCGCGGTGCTGCCGTCCACTTTGGACGAGTCGTGGTGGCGCAGCGTGGTGCTGGTCCTGGCCGCCGCGGGCAACGCGTGGGCGGAGGAGGTCCTGGTCGTCGGCTACCTGCTGACGCGGCTCAAGCAGCTGGGCTTCCGGGACAACACCGCGCTGCTGGTCAGCGCCGTGCTGCGCGGCTCGTACCACCTGTACCAGGGGTTCGGCGGGTTCATCGGCAACGTCGTGATGGGCTTGGTGTTCGGCAAGGTGTGGCAGCGCACGAACCGCCTGTGGGTGCTCGTCATCGCCCACACGTTGCTCGACGTGGTCGCTTTCGTCGGGTACACGGCGCTGCGCGGCGTCGTCTCCTGGCTGCCGTAGATCACTCCGGCGGAGTACGCCGAACTCCTCCGCCAGGCTGACGCGCCACCACCGTCCCCCTTGCCAGCATGAGCCGGGCCGCCATCCGGCAACGAGGGGAATGCCCGACATGCAAACGTCCACTGTGTACAGACGCGCGCTAGCGCTGACCGCGGGCCTCGCGGTCGCCGGCGCTCTGCTCGCACCACCGGCGTCGGCCGCCGCCGCACCGGCGGCCGGCACGAAGGTGTCGATCACGATGCCCGCGCTCACCGGGCACTTCCCGGTCGGCACCACCGACCTGCACCTGGTCGACGCGCGCCCCGACCCGTGGTTCCCCGCCGAGAAGCGGGAACTGATGGTCACCGTCACCTACCCGGCGCACCGCGACGGCGACCGCGCCGCGTGGCTGTCGCCGAGCGTGGCCGGGGCGATCGAGCAGATCGGTCCGGACCTGCTGGGCGTGCCGCCGGGTTCGGTGGACTGGGACGCGACCAAGCGGCACACCCGCACCGGCGCGCGGGCGCTGCGCGGTGACTGGCCGGTCGTGGTGTTCTCGCACGGGTTCGGCGGGATGCGGGAGCTGAACGCGGGCCTCACCGACGACCTGGCCAGTCGCGGCTACGTCGTCGTGTCGATCTCGCACACGCACGAGGCCGGCGTCGTCGAGTTCCCCGGCGGGCGGGTCGTGGTCGGGTCGGTCGGCGACCCGGACGCCGCCGCGATGCGGACCGCGCTGGAGGCGCGGATCGCGGACTCCCGGTTCGTGCTGGACCAGCTCGAACGGGTCGACCGCGGCGAGAACCCGGACGCCGAGCGCGACCCGCTGCCGCGTGGCCTGGCCGGCGCCCTGGACCTGTCCCGGGTCGGGATCTACGGGCACTCCTACGGCGGGTTCACGGCGGGCGAGACGATGTACCGGGACCGGCGGTTCGACGCGGGGATCAACGTCGACGGCGCCATGCGCTCCGACGACGTGGGCGACGTCGTGAAGCACGGCCTGGACCGGCCGTTCATGCTGGTCGGCGCGGACTTCGAGGTGGACGGCCGGGTCATCGTCCACTCCCACCGGGAGACCGAGTTCGACCCGACCTGGCACGCGTTCTGGCCCCACCAGCGGGGCTGGAAGCGGGACCTGCACTTCGACGGGGCCGCGCACCTGAGCTTCAGCGACCTCCAGTTCGCCGTGGCGCAGCTGGGCGACCTGGTCCCGCCGGACAAGCGGCGCGAGGTCGTCGGCACCATCGACGCCGACCGGTCGATGGACGCGCAGCGCGCCTACTTCGCCGGGTTCTTCGACCTGCACCTGAAGCACCGGGGCGGGTGGCTGTTCGACCACGGCCCCGTCCGGCACCCCGACACGCGATTCATCGCCTGATCAGCGCGCCTATCGTGGTTCTCATGTTGACTCTCGCCGACGAACTGGCGTTGTTGGCCTACGACGACGACGGCAAGCGCCGGCTGGGCCAGCCCGCCCTGGGGTACGGCCTGGCCGGCGCGGTGCTGGTGGAGCTCACGATCTCCGGTCGGGTCGAGGTCGTGGACAAGAAGGTCGTGGCGGTGAGCACCGAGCGCATCGGCCACGACGTGCTCGACGACGCCCTGACCCGGATCGCCGACGACCGGCTGCGCAAGCCCAAGGCGTGGATCGAGAAGCTGAGCAAGGGCCTGACCGACCAGGTGCTGGACGGCCTGGCCGAGTCCGGCGTCCTGCGCCGCGAGCAGGACAAGGTGCTGCTGGTCTTCCCGCGCACCCGCTTCCCCTCGCCCGGCGGTGTCGAACCGCCGCTGGAGACCGAGGTCCGGGCACGGCTGGCGCGGGCGGTCGCCACGGACGATCCGGTGGACCCGCGCACGGCCGCGCTGTGCGCGCTGATCAAGGCGGTGCAGTTCGAGCGCACGGTGTTCGCCGGCCAGCCGCGCGACCGGGTGAAGCGGCGGCTCAAGGAGATCTCCCGGGGCGACTGGGCGGCCGACGCGACCCGCAAGGCGATCGAGGAGGTGCAGGCGGCGGTGACGTTGGTGCTGGTGGCCGCCGTCCTGCCGGCGGCCGGCAGCTGACCCCGGCCTCAGGCCACCGGCAGGAAGCGGGCAGCTGACCCCGGCGTCACGCCACCAGCAGGAAGCGGGCGGCGGTGGCGCCGGCCGCCGCCACCACCGCGCGGGCGGTGGCGGCCGAGTCGATCAGGGTCGGGTCCAGGTCGGACACGTCCACGGCCGCGTTCTCGGCGATCCACCGCGACGGTTCGGACAGCGCGCCAGCCAGCGCCTTCCAGCCCGCGACCTCGGCGGGCGCACCGGTGGCCTCGGCCGCCAAGCGCTCGCCGACCTCGCGCAACCCGACCGCCGCGCCGCGCAGGACGCCGGCGGCCACCGCGCCCCGGACCGTGCGGACGGCTCCGCGCACGCGTTCCACGTCGGCGGCCGGCGCGCGGATGATGCCGGCGGCGGCCGGGGCGAGGATCACGCCCGCGGCCGGAGCGGCCTCGGGGACCCGCGACCCCACGACCGGCAGGCCGATCACGGTGGTGTCGGTCTCGGTCACCACGACCTTCGCCGCCCGGCCCAGGTCCTCCGGGCCGACGCCCTGGCTCACGTTGGGCAGCAGCAGGTCCGGGTCCAGGACGCGCCCGCCGACGACGGTGCTCAGCCGGGCCAGCACGTCCGCTCCCGCGGTCACCACGACCTTGCCGCCGAGCACCAGGTCGGTGAGCGCGGAGTCGGCGACCTCCTCGCACACCACCAGGAACTGCCCGGTCGCGATCAGGCGCGGCACCGCGGTCAGCCGGCCCCGGTGCAGGAACACCTGCGGCGACTCGAGCACCGCTTCCCGGCGGACGCGGTCGGTGACCGACTCCGGCGAGGCGTAGCCGCCCGGGAAGCGCAGGCCGCGGGTGATCTCGTAGTCCAGGCCGAACCGCCGGGTCGGTTCGACGAGCAGCGCGCCGCCTCGCCCGGTCACCGCCATGACCTGCCCGACGACCGCGCCGATCTCGGCACTGCCGGAGGACGCGGTGGCCAGCCGGGTGACGTCGGGGTTCTCCAGCGGCCGGGCGACCTCGGCGATCAGCTCGGCCGCGCGGACGCCGGCTGCCTGGACACCGCGCATGAGCCGCACGGGGTTGTGGCCGTCGCGCATGGCCTCGACCAGCCGCAGGATCGCCCCCTGCGCGACCGCGACCGCCGACGCGGCGCCGTCCCCGGCCGCCCGGTGCACGTCCTCGACCAGTTCGCGCACGTAGGACGCCCCGAGGGTGTCGCGCGGGTCGTCCGGGTGGAACGCGTGCGCGATGGCGGCGGCGTCGGCCAGTTCGACCGGCACGCCCCGTACGAACAGCACCGACCGCCGGCCCAGCGGCCCCAACGTCCGGCACACGGGTTCCGCCGCCGCCCGGAACCCGCGCGCCACCAGCAGCTGCCCGGACGTGTAGGACGCCGACCGCCGCACCACCGCCGGCACAGACCCGCCGGCCCGCGCCACCCGCAGCGGAGGCCCGCCGGCCTGGGCGAAGAACTGCGGCGTCTGGTCGGGTCGCCGCCGCCGGACCTCCCGGTGGGCGTAGCCGAACAGCTCGTTGACGTCGATCCACCCGTCGCCGTCGAGGTCGGCCGCGCCGCTGGACAGCCCTTCGATGAGCACGTCGGTGAACAGCGAGGCCCGCGGCGCTTCCAGCGACAGGGTGTCCTGCTCGAAGGCGTACTCGTAGGCGTTGGAGGCGGTCAGCACCACGTACCCCTGGGCGGAGTCGTCCAGGACGGTCGCCGACGCGTCCTTGAAGCCCTCCACGAACGCGCCGCTGAAGCAGCAGTCCAGCACCAGGATGCGGCCCGCGGCCCGGCAGTCCTCCAGCTGCTCGTTGAGGAACGAGCGCGGGATGGCGGTGCCGGCGGGCCGGTCCTGGAGGGTGTTGGCCGCCGCGAAGTACAGCCGCCGCGCGGGCGTGGTGAGGCCGTGGCAGGAGAAGTACAGCAGGACCAGGTCGTCGGGGGTGCGGGAGGCCAGCACGTCCTCGACGGCCCGGCGGATCTCGTGGTCGGGCGCGTCGCGCAGGACCCGGACGCCCGCGAAACCGCCGACGTCGGGGTCCTCCAGCAGCGCGGCGAGCCGCTCCACGTCCTGCGAGGGCGCGCGAAGCCGGCTCAGCCGCGCGTCCTCGTACTGGCCGGTGGCCACCAGCAGGGCGTAGCGGCCCACGTCAGGCGTCCGTCTTGCCGTGCTTCTCCAGGAACGCCTGCACCAGGGCCTTCTGGTCGGCCTTGGTGCCGCCCTGGACGGTGATCGAGTCCTGGCCGACCTTGATGGTGACCTTGCGGGCGCTGCCGCGCTGGACGAAGGCGGTGATGACGGACGCGACGGCGGCGGCCACGGCGGCGGGTAACGCGCCGTTGACCACCAGCTCCGCGATGGCCATGCCGGTGCCGCTCTTGGCGCCGTCCGGCAGCGGTGTCGGCGCGTGCCGGGCATCCACGCGGGCGCCCCGGACCAGCTCCTCGAGCAGCAGGTTCGTCGCGGACGCGGCACTGCCCGGCGCGTCGATCGTCAAGTGGAACACGCGGATCCTCCCCGGTTGAACGTCGATCATCCCAGTCATACCGATCATCGGGACAGGGCCAGTCCACGTCACAACGCAACGATTCTCCTGCTCAAGCGGCAGAACGCTTAACGATTCGCTGCATTGGGCCGTTCATACGATCGAGTTTCGCTGATCTAGGCCACTTAGAGCTGCACGTTTCGCCGTCGTCGGGTTACCCTCGCCTACGTGACTGCGCACATCACTCAGACGGAGTCCGTCGACGCCGCGTCGTTCCCGGCGCCGAGGGTGGACAGCGAGGTGGGCCCGCTGCGCACGGTGCTGCTGCACCGCCCGGGCCTGGAGCTGAAACGGCTGACCCCGCGCAACAACGACCAGCTCCTGTTCGACGGCGTGCCGTGGGTGGACCGGGCGCAGGAGGAGCACGACGCGTTCGCCGAGGTGCTGCGCTCGCGCGGGGTCGAGGTGCTGCTGCTGGCGGACCTGCTGGTGGAGGCGCTGCACGACGACCGGGCGCGCATCGCGGGCATCCACAGCGCGGTCAACGAGCGGCGGCTGGGCATCGACCTGGCGGACGCGCTGCGGTCGCACCTGTCGTCGTGCGGTCCGGAGCAGCTCGCGACGGCGTTGATGACCGGCATGACGTTCGAGGAGCTGCCGGCCGCCGAGGGCGCGTCCCTGGTGCGCAAGATGCACCACCCGATCGACTTCGCGGTGGACCCGCTGCCGAACCTGCTGTTCACCCGCGACTCGTCGGTGTGGGTGGGCGACCGGGTGGCGATCACGTCCCTGGCGCTGCCCGCCCGCGACCGGGAGACCGCGCTGACCGACCTGATCTACGCCTACCACTCGCGGTTCCGCCGGACCGGCCGCGCCTACGGGGCGCACTCCGCGCCGGTGGAGGGCGGTGACGTGCTGCTGCTCGCGCCGGGGGTGCTCGCGATCGGCGTCGGCGAGCGGACCACGCCGGCGGGCGCGGAGTCGTTCGCCCGGTCGGCGCTGGCCGACGGCCTGGCGCACACCGTGCTGGCGGTGCCGATCACCCAGGAGCGGGCGACCATGCACCTGGACACCGTGTGCACGATGGTCGACCGGGACGCCGTGGTCATGTACCCGGCGGTGCGGGACAACCTGTTCGCCTACCCCGTTCGCTCCGACGGCGACGGCGGCGTGCTCGTCGACGACCGGCGGCCGTTCCTGGAGGCGGCGGCCGAGGCGATGGGCATCGAGCGGCTGCGCGTGATCGACACCGGCCTGGACCCGGTGACCGCCGAGCGCGAGCAGTGGGACGACGGCAACAACACGCTCGCGGTCGCGCCCGGTCTGGTGGTGGCGTATGAACGCAACGTGGAGACCAACGAGCGCCTGGAGGCCTCCGGGATCGAGGTGCTGCGGATCAGCGGGTCGGAGCTGGGCTCGGGCCGCGGCGGTCCCCGGTGCATGTCGTGCCCGATCGACCGCGCCCCACTGGCCTGAATTCTTTGGAAAGGGTTGCCTAATTTAGGCAACCCTTTCCAAACATTCATAAGCCTTACCTTGAATGCGACGAGAACCCTTTTCGGTTAATCTCGTCCGCATGGCCCTCAACGTCAAGAAGATTCCCTCGCGCACGTCGAAGTTCCACGACCTGCTCCAGGCGCAGGTGCGCAACGAGTTCACCGCGTCCCAGCAGTACGTGGCCATCGCGGTGTGGTTCGACGACAACGACCTGCCGCGGCTGGCCGCGCACTTCTACAAGCAGGCGCTGGAAGAGCGCAACCACGCGATGATGATCGTCCAGTACCTGATGGACAACGGCATCAAGGCGACCATCCCGGGCGTGGACGAGGTCCGCAACGACTTCGGCACCGCCCGCGAGCCGGTCGAACTGGCCCTCCAGCAGGAGAAGACGGTCACCGACCAGGTCGTGACGCTGGCCAAGACCGCCCGCGACGAGGGCGACTACCTCGGCGAGCAGTTCCTCCAGTGGTTCCTCAAGGAGCAGGTCGAGGAGGTCGCGTCGATGAGCACCCTGCTCAACGTCGTGGACCGCGCCGACGGCAACCTGTTCCACGTGGAGGCCTTCCTGGCCCGCGAGTCCGTCGGCGAGGACGCCGACCCGACTGCCCCGCGCGCCGCCGGCGGCAGCCTGTAACCACCACGGGCCTCTCCGCGCCGCTCCCGGTCCAGGGGGCGGCGCGGTGCCGTGTCCGGGGTCGGGAAAATCCCCCGACAATGCGCGCCGGGGCCGTTACCTTCGCCACATGGGGCAATTCGAGAGAACGACCGCGCGGCTGCGGCTGCGCCGGGTTCGGATGTCCGACCTGCCGGCCTTCACCGCCCTCGAAAACGCTTTGCGCGCCACCGAGAACCGCGCCCCGGCGGACGAAGCCGCGTCGGCCGGGTACCTCCGCCGGTTCACCGGGGTGTGGGAGCGCGGCGAGCTCGGCTACTGGGCGGTCGAGCTGGACGGCCGCGTGGTCGGGTTCGGCGGCGTCCAACCCCACGGCGACGCCTGGAACCTGTACTACCGCGTCGACCCCGCCCTCCACGGCCGGGGCATCGCCACCGAGGTGGCCCGGGAAGCGGTGCGCGCCGCCGCGCGGGCCCGCCCGGATTGGACCGTCCGCTGCGAGACCCGCCCCTGGAACGCGGCTGCCATCCGGGTCGCCGAACGCGCCGGGCTGACCCGCGTCGAGGACCACGACGGGTACGCCGTGCTCGAACTTCACCCGGTCGAGTGAAGTCTCAGATGAAGCAGCCGCGGTCCCGCAAGCCCATCACGGTCAGCGTGTCACCGGCGTTGGCGAAGCCGAAGTAGTACCAGCGGCTCTCCGCCACGGCCAGGACGTACCCGTGGCCGGTCAGCTCGGCGGTCGGGTACAGCTGCTTCACCCGCTCCTGCGACTCGCCGAACCGCAGGCCCTCGGGCGTGCGCGCCCCGCCGTCCAACCGCAGGTCGACCGCCACCCCGTCCTCGACGCCGACCCAGCCGGCGGCGCGCTTGAGCCCGTAGACCGGGCAGTTCGCCTGCGGCCAGTCGTCGAGCTGCTCGCCGACCTCGCCGGTGGCCTTCAGCTCCTCCAGCGTCATCCCGAGCCGCACCTTCCCCAGCCCGGTGGGGGTCAGCACCGGCACGTCGTCCACCACGACCGTGCGGGCGGGAGCGGGCGTGGTCGTGGTCGGCGTCGGCTGCGCGGCCGTGCACCCGGCCACCAGCGACGCAGCCAGCACCGACCCGACCACCCACGCCAACGCCTTCATCAGCCACCCGATCCGCACCCGCCGCCGGTCTTCTCGATCCGCACGACGGACACCTTGCCCTGGTCCAACTCGAACACGTAGCCCCAGTCTGACCCCATCGCCACCGTGACGCGGTCCCCGGCCTCCACCAGGTCCGGGTACGGCCCCCGCAGCTCGGCCGGCGTGCTGCCGTGGCCGACCCCCGAGGGTGTCCTGGTGAACCGGGGCGTCCTGATCCCCACCACTTCACCCCGCGGCGACACCACCACGTCGTAGCTGGTCTCGCTGCCGAGGTGGACCGCGCACGGCCCGGCCGGCGCCACGGGGTAGCCCTTCGCGACCACCTCGGCCGCGGGCATGCCCAACCGGAACGGGCCGTGCGCGGGCGGCTCCAGCGCCTGCGGCCGGATCGTCGTGGTGGACGTCGGCGAGGTGCCCGGTTCGGACGCGAAATCGGCCGTCAGGCCCTGCGCCGCCACCACACCCCCCACGACGGCGGCCACCACCAGCGCACCCGTCGCCACGGACCGGGTCCGGCGCCGCCGGCGCGCGCCACCCACGATCCGCGGCACCGCGTCCTCCCGCGCCGGCAGGTCGAGCCGTTCGTCGGAGAACAGCTCGCGCAAACGCTCGTCCAGCTCCACCGTGCTCACCCGCCTTCCCCGAGCTTGTTGCGCAAGGACGCCATCGCCTTGCTGTTCTGGCTCTTGACCGTGCCCGGGGAGATGCCCAGCGCGTCGGCGATCTCCCGCTCGGACAGCCCCTCGTAGAACCGGAGCACCACCACGGCCCGCTGCCGCGGCGGCAGGTCGCGCAGGGCCTGCCACAGCGGTTCGTGCTCCAGGCGGTCGGTGGACTCCACGACGACCTCGGGGAGCTCGGCCACGAGGCGTTCCCGGCGCAGCCTGCGCCACACGCTGATGTGCGCGTTGGCCATCGCCCGCCGCGTGTAGGCCAGCGGGTCCACGTCCTTGCGCAGCACCGCCGCCCAGCGCGACCCGACCTTCTCCAGCACGGACTGGACCAGGTCGGCCGCGTCGTGCGGGTTGCCGGTCAGCGCGTGCCCGTAGCGCAGCAGCCCCGGCAGGGCGGTCCGGACGAACTCCGCGAAGTCGACCCGGACGCCGGGCAGTACCGCCGTCACCTCGTTCCCCTTCCCGACGACCTCCCCATCGGGCGTCGACGGGTTCACGCGGACGGGTGGCTCCCGGTTGCCCGCCGGAAGGTCACAGAACGGGCAACGGGCGGAACGAGCCGTCCGAGTCGGGGCTGAACTCGTGCACGGCGACCACGGCGTCGGCCGGGACCGGGCCGTAGACGTGCGGGAACCACGGCCCGGTCTCGTCGCCGTCGCCCGGCTCCCACAGCACCGGCAGGCCCTCGGGGTCGATCATCAGCAGCACGAGGTCGTTGCGGCCCCGGAACAGGCGGTTGGCGGGCAGGTGCACCGTCCCGGGGTCGGAGCAGTGCACGAACCCGTCCGGGTCGAGCGGGATGGCGCCGTCCTCCCGGGCGCGCGCCCACTGTTCGCGCGACGCGATCCGCAACAGCATCTATCCACAACCTCCTGTGGACAACCGGGGGAACGGGTGTGGACAACCTCAGCGCAGGGTGATCTGGCGACCGCGCAGCCCGTCCCGCGCCCGGCGCTCGGCCTCGGTCAGCGGCTCGTCGTCGAGGCTGGTCAAGGCGTCCTGCAAACGCTTGCTCAGGGCTTCGGCGGGGCCGGCCCACTCGCTGGAGTGCAGCTCACGGTCCAGGTCCCACACCGGCACCAGCAGGCCGTGCGCCCGGAACGACCCCGCGTACCGGGAGCCCTCGCCCAGGTCCAGCTCGCCGCGCACCGACAGCCGCGCGAGGGCCGCCAGCAGCCGCTCCTCGGGCTCGGGGCGGACCCAGCGCAGGTGCGCCTTGTCGCCCGCGTCGACCCAGTAGGCGGCGTGCACGCCGGGGGCGTCGACCCGCTCGGTGGGCAGGATCGCGGCGTTCGCGCGCTCCAGGGACAGGGCGACGTCACCGGTCGGCTCGTGGTCCGGCGGCATCCACCACGCGAAGTCCTTGTGCAGCTCGGGCGCGATGGTGGCGTCCACGTCGAGCAGGTCCTGGAGGCGGCCGGGGTTGCTGCCGTCGTCGACGCCGACCACGGGCAGCGCCTCGCCGGTCTCGGCGGTGAGCGCCCACTGGACGGCGCGCGCCAGGTCGCGGCTGAGGTCGCCGGAGCGGGTCTGCACCTGGAGGCCGACGAACGCGGTGCCGTCGGCGCGCACGAGCGCGGCGGCGGCCATCGGCAGCACCGACGCCAGCACGATCTCGCGCGGGGCGTCCTTGAGCGGCAGCACCACGGTGGCGGAGGGCACGAACTCGCGCAGCGCGATCAGCTCGGTCTCGGCGGCCAAGCCCTGGAACGGCCGGGCCACGATGACGTCCGCCGCGCCTCCCGCGGAGCCGTGGCACGCCTTGTAGCGCTTGCCCGAGCCGCACGGGCAGGGCTGACGCGGGTTGACGCCGTCCGCCGGCTTGGTCTTCACGGCCGTCCGCTTCGCCACCGCCGCCTCCTCTTCGATCCTCAGGGCTGGTCGGGCGTCAAGTTATCCCCCACGAGCCCGCGCGTCCGCGCCGGGTTGTTGGTCGCGAGGAACCGCACGCCGCGCTCGACGCACAGGGCCACGTCCGCCGGCTCGTCCACCGTCCAGCAGTACGTGCCCGCGCCCCGATCGGGGTACCGCCGGAGGAGGTGCACGCCGGGACCGGCGTAGTCGGCGAAGGCGGGCAGCCGCTTCGGCCAGAACCGGTTGAGCAGCAGCACGGTCGGGACGTCCGGCGCGAGGTCCTTGAACCGCCGCACCGCCCACGGCGAGAACGACATCATCACGGTGTCCACCCGGTGCCTGGACAACACGTCGACAAGTCGCCGTTCCACCTCGCCGCCGGACCGGACCGGGTGCTTCGTCTCCACGAACAGGCGAACCCCGGAGTCGGCGAGCAGGCCCAGCAGGTCCTCCAGGGTGAGCACCTCGGCGGGCTCGCCGCCCAGCCTGCTGCCGAAGTCGTGCCGGCGCAGCTGGTCCAGGGTCATCGCGCCGACCACGCCGCTGCCGCCGCTGGTGCGGTCGATCCGGCGGTCGTGCACGCACACCAGGTGGCCGTCGCGGGTCAGGCGGACGTCGCACTCGACGCCGTCCGCGCCCTGCGCGAGCGCCAACTCGTAAGCGGCCAGGGTGTGCTCGGGACGGGCGGCGGAGGCCCCGCGGTGGGCGACGACTTCAGGCGGCACAACGAGGAATGCTCCTGGTGGAGCACCGAACGGGTCAACTCGACTACCCCATGTCACAGCTCGCTGAATGTTTGACAGAACAACCACACACCAATGGACGCGAGCTGCCCTCAAGACCTACCGTCCGTGACCGTGGCACCCTTCGACCAGCACGATCCGGCGTTCATCGCCGATCCGTACCCCGTCTTCGCCGCGCTGCGAGCCGAAGCCGAGGTGCACTGGCACGAGGACATGGGTGTCGCCCTGGCCGTGTCGCACGCGGCGTC
Source organism: Saccharothrix sp. CCNWYY140 (assembly GCF_037401995.1). Lineage (NCBI taxonomy): Bacteria > Bacillati > Actinomycetota > Actinomycetes > Pseudonocardiales > Pseudonocardiaceae > Saccharothrix > Saccharothrix sp. CCNWYY140. The sequence goes on along the minus strand of NZ_JBBEGC010000003.1, from coordinate 184,468 downwards.
CTCGGCGGTGCTCAAGCACCGGTCGCTGGGCCGGATCTGGTCCGACGCCAAGCCCGTCGAGAACTTCACCAGCTTCAACCTGCTGCACCGCAACTCGCTGCTGGAGAACGAGCCGCCCACGCACGGCCGGCTGCGCCGCCTGGTCGCGGCGGCGTTCGGGCGCGGGCACGTCGAGCGGCTGCGGCCGTGGATCGCCGACCTCGCCGACCGGCTGGTGGACGAGCTGTCCGCGCGGATCGCCGACGACGGTCACGCCGACCTGCTCGCGCACGTCGCCGCGCCGCTGCCGGTGGAGGTCATCGCCGAGCTCCTGGGCGTGCCGACCGCCGACCGGCCGCTGCTCCAGCCGTGGTCCAACGCGATCGTGAAGATGTACGAGTACGACCTGCCCGCCGACAAGCAGGTCGCGGCCGAGCGCGCCGCCACCGAGTTCGTCGCCTACCTGCGGGACCTGGTGGCGCTGCGGCGGCGCTCCCCCGGCGACGACCTGGTGTCCGACCTGGTCGCCGTCACCGACACCGACGGCGCGAAGCTCACCGAGGACGAGCTGGTGGCCACCGCGGTCCTGCTGCTGATGGCGGGCCACGAGGCGACGGTCAACGTCATCGGCAACGGCGTCAACGCCCTCATGACCCACCGGGGACAGTGGGAACGCCTCGTAGCGGATCAGTCCCTCCTCTCCACGGCGGTGGAGGAGCTGATCCGCTACGACTCCCCGCTCCAGCTGTTCGAGCGGACGGCCACCGAACCGGTCGAGATCGCCGGGTACGCGGTGGCGCCGGGGACGAAGATCGCCGCCCTCCTCGGCGCCGCCGCCCGCGACCCCCTGGTGTTCCCGGACCCCGACGTGCTGGACGTGGGGCGGGAGCGCAACCCGCACCTGGGGTTCGGCATGGGCATCCACTACTGCCTGGGCGCGCCCCTGGCCCGCATCGAGGTGCAGGCCGCGCTGTCCGCGCTGGTCCGGAAGCTGCCCAAGGCGGAGCCGGCGGCCGAACCGCGCCGCCGGGCGGAGTTCGTGATCAGAGGTCTGCACGAACTCCCGCTCACGGCCGCTTAGTTCACCAGAGGTCGGACGTCACGATCTGCACGAGCTGCTCCACGGTCAGCGGGGGCCGGTCGGCGGTCACGCCGCCCATGCCCTTGGGGTTCTCCCGGTTGCTGACGTGGATGGTGATCGACAGGCCGTCGGCGCGTTCGAGGCGGGCCAGGTGCGTGACGCCCCCGTCTTCCAGCGCGGTCCGGTCGGTGGCCAGCGTCGAGCCGTCGGGCAGGGTGCGGGTGGTGCAGTCGGCCGAGTCGGGCAGGTCGCAGTGCGCGGGCTCGCTGGACGTGCTCGGGTAGACGATGAGGTCGTAGCCGCCGGTCACCCCGCCCGCCGACAACTGGCCGACCAACGCCGCCCCGAGCCTCGTGGCCTCGGTGTCCGTGGTTTCCGTGCTCGGCGCGTCGGGCGACTTGGGCATGGTCATGACGACCGCCCCCGGCCCGCTTTCGGTGACCGTGAAGGTGGCGGTGCCGCCGAGGACCGCCCTGAAGCGCTCAGCCAGCTCGTCGGGGGTGTTCGGGCTGGTCTTCGCGGTGGTGGTGGTCGCGGTCGTGGTGCTCGGGGGTGGGGTCGTCTGGGCTGTCGTCTGAGCTGCGGCTTGCTGGGTGCCGGGTTCGTCGTTCGGCACCAGCAGGGCGGTCGCGGTGGCCAGTCCGGCGACCACGGCGACGGCGACCGCCACCGGCACCAGCCGGGACTTGGTCCGGTGCGGGACCTCCGGGGGCAGTCCGGCGGTCACGGCGTCGGCGCGCCGCTCCAGCTCGCCGAACGCGTCGTTCAGGGCACGCAGGTCGCTCATCTCGTCTCCTGGTAGGCGTGGGGGTTGGCGGTGAGGTCCACCCGCAGGCTCGCGAGCGCCCGCGAGATCTGGCTGCGCACGGTGGTCACCCGGCAGCCCAGTTCGGCGGCGATCTCGGCGTCGGGCAGCCCGGCGTAGTACCGCAGGACGACAGCCGCCCGCTGCCGACGCGGGAGGGTGGCGAGCCGCCGGATCATGGCGTCCCGCTCGGCACGCTCGTCGGCACCGTCACCACGGCCGACGTCCTCCAGTTCGGCGCGGGGCGAGGTGCGAGCAAGCCGACGACGCCACGACAGGTACTCGTTGACGACCATCCGCCGCACGTAGGCATGCGGCTCGTCCAGCCGCGAAATCCGCTCCCACCGCTCGAACGCCCGCCCGAGGACATCACTCACGAGATCCTCGGCCAGCCACGCCTGGCAAGTCAGAACGGTGGCGAACCGCATCAACGCCGGCCGCCGCCGTTCGACGTACTCACCGAACTCCATCGGCACACTCCCGACTCGTGATCACGCCCCTCAACGCGGCAACCCCCGGAACCGTTGCACGCCCCCCGAAAAAAGCGCGGGCCGGCCAAACGAGGGTGCGCGACGGCAGGACGGCACGGCGGCAGACGCAGGGCGGGGGCGAGGCGGCGCGGACTCGGGCGGCGGCACCAGCGGCGGCGACGCGCTACGCAGGCGGGCGCAGCAGCGAGACGGCGCGGGCAGGGCGGCTAGCGCGGCTCGGGTTGACGTGGCGCGGGCGGGGCGGCTAGCGCGGCTCGGGTAAAAGTGGCGCGGGCGCGGCGGACGCGGAGCGGGGTGTGGCGGGGCGGCGGCGGGTAGTTGGCGGCGAGGCGGCAGCGGGTGGCGGGCGACGCGGTGGCGAGTAGTTGGCGGCTGGGCGGCAGCGGGTGGCGGGCGGCGCGGCGGCGGCGAGCGCAGGGCCGAAAGGCGCGAGGCGGGCGAGGCGGACGGCGCGCGCGGGCTGGCGCGGCGGCCGGCGCAGGCTGCGGGCTGGCGCGGCGGACGGCGCAGGCTTCGGGCGGGCCGGGCGGCGGCGAGCGCGGGCGGGCGTCGGGCGCGGGGGCGGGCATCGGGAGCGGGGCGGCGGCGAGCGCGAGGCGAGCATCGGGAGCGGGGCGGGTGCCGGGAGCGGGGCGGGTGCCGGAGGGTAGGCAGGCGCCGGGGTGAGCGGGCGCAGCAGCGGGCTGAGGTAGGTCAGCGCAGCGGCGAGGCGGCGCGGGTTCGGGGCGGCGGCGCGAGACGCGGGGCGGCGGCGCGGCACCAGCGGCGGCGACCCGCTGCGCAGGCTGGCGCAGCGGCGAGGCAGGCGGGCGGGCGAGGTGGGCCGGCGCGCGCGGCGAGGGCGGCATGGCGCGGGCGGAAGTGGCGTGGGGCGCGCGGGTTGTGGGGTGATTGCGGTGAGGCGTGGCCTCCGGCCCCCGGTTCTATTGTCCCACGGGGGACCGACAGTTCCCTGCGGCGTGCGGCCGGAGGGAATCTGTGGGGTGCGGGCGGGTTAGTGGCGCTTGAAGGGTTTTGGGAGTTTGAAGCCGCGGTCGGCCATGACGGTGCGGAGGCGGTTCGGGTAGTCGGTGATGATGCCGTCCACGCCGTCGTCGATGAGCTTGTGCATGGTGGCCGGGTCGTTGATCGTCCACGGCACCACCTTCAGGCCGTGCGCGTGGGCCTCGTCTACCAGGGCCTTTGTCGTGAAGGGCACGTAGTTCGGGTCGCCGACCTTGCCGTTCTGCGGGTTGCCGTGTACCGGGGACAGGGCCGTCGCGCCGAAGGACTTCACGGCCTTCACCACGCTGCCGTCGAAGTCCGCCAGGTCCAGGCCGCCGGTCCACGGTGAGCCCGGGCGCAGGAACTCCGGCTGGGTCAGGGCGACCAGGGGCAGGCGCGGTTCCGCCTTGCGCCACAGCATGAGGGTGCCCCAGTCGAACGACTGGATGGTGACGTTGCGGTAGAACCCCGACTTGCGGATCTCCCGCGCCGTCACCTCCACGAACTGCTCGCGCGGCGCGGTCTCGTGCGGGGCCGCCGCTTCGACCTTCGTCTCGATGTTGAACTTCACCGTGTGCGCGCGGTACTCCCTCGCCAGGGCGAAGACCTCGGCCAGGGTCGGCATCCTCGCGCCGGGCGACAGCTCCTGGTCCGGGTACTGCGACCACCGGCGCGACCCGCAGTCCAGCGTGCGGACCTGCGCGAAGGTCAGGTCCTTCACGTACTTGCCCGCGTACGGGAACGCCGGGTCGCCGGGGAACGCCGGTGCCGTGTCGACGCACTTGTTCGGGTTGGTCTTGCGGTCGTGCGTGACGACCTCGCGGCCGTCCTTGGTGATCTGGACGTCCAGTTCGAGCGTGGTGACACCGAGTTCGAGCGCCTTGGCGAACGCCGCCAACGTGCTCTCCACGGTGAGCCCGATCCCGCCCCGGTGCGCCTGGAGGTCGAACTTCCTGTGCCCGCCCGCGCTCGCGACCCCGGGAACGACCAACGCCAGGACCACCGCCACCACGACTGCCCGCATGCCGACCACCGTGGCACGCCGCCGCCGGCGCACCCAAGGCCGTTCGGGGGAAGTGTGCTTGAACAACGGGAAAAGCCGGTGGTCAGGACCGTGTGGCGCGCAGGAACGACGCCCAGGTCGCCGCGGGGAACGCGAGCGGTGTGGCCGCGGCGTTCTTGGAGTCGCGCACGCCGACGGTCGGGCCGGCGTGCGCGACTTCCACGCAGTTGGCGTTGGTCGCGGCGGTGCTGCGGGTGCTCTTGCGCCACACCGCGGTGGTGAAGTCCACTGTGGACATCGGCTGCCTCACTCCGTCAGCAGGCGTTGCACCAGGGCCACCGACTCGTCCAGGCCCAGCGCCTGCGTGGTCAAGTGCTCGAACGCGAGTCTGGCCTCGATCGTCACGCCTTCCTCCTCCAGGTGCAGCGCGCCGAACGGGTGTTCCACGTACAGCACCGGCGGGTCGGCGGGGTCGGGGAAGCTCAGCAGCGCGAAGCCGCCGCCCATCGCGGCGTGCGCACCGCACTCGTGGGCCAGCACGCGGAAGCTCACGTTCGGCAGTTCGGCCGCCTCCAGCAGGTGTTCCAGCTGCGCGCGCATGACCTCCCGCCCGCCGAGGCCCTTGCGCAGGGCGGCCTCGTCGACGATCGCCTCCAGCTTCAGCAGGTGGTCGGGGTCGGTCAGCCGCCGCTGCCGCACCTGCCGCGCCCGGACGTTGCGCTCGTCCTGCTCCCGGTCGCCGGGGAACGGGCGCGCGGCGCACAGCGCCCGGGTGTAGTCGGCGGTCTGGAGCAGGCCGGGGATCAGCAGCAGCGACACGTCCCGGACCTCGGCGGCCTCGGTCTCGATGTCGATGTAGCCCTGGTCCTCGACCCCCAGCGCCGTCCACCACCCGCGTTCGCGGGCGCGCAGGGCCTCCAGCACGATGTCGGGGTCGTAGTGCTCGTAGAGGTCCATCATGGACTTGACCAGGTGCGGGTCGACCAGTGTCTCCCCCTTCTCGATGCGGTGGAGCGCGGCTTTGGTCTTGAACAGGGCCTCCGCGGCGCCGTCGAGGGTCAGGCGGGCGTCGGCGCGCATCCGGGCCAGCTTCCGCCCCAGTCTGCGCCTGCGAAACGGTGGTTGCGTACTCACAACATCGAGTATGCCGGCGTGATCGTCGGAAAACTTCACCGCAACGGGTGTATTCGGGCAGGTCACCGGCCCGTGCAACACGAACGGCCCGGGATGCGTGTAAGTGGTGCCGGGGTGTGTCACGACAGGAACGGGGTCGGTGTTGGACGGAGGGGCGTCCTTCGACGAGTTCGTCCACGAGCACCAGCAGGGGCTGGTCCGGTACGCGGCGCTGCTGTCCGGCAGCCGCGCCGAGGCCGAGGACCTGGTGCAGGACGTGCTGGTGCGGGTCTACCAGCGGTGGGGTTCGCTGGACGGCCCGGTGTACGCGTACGTCCGGCGGGCGGTCACCAACGAGTACCTGTCATGGCGGCGGCGCTGGCACACGCGCAACGTCCGGCCGGCCGGCGACGACCTGCCCGACCGCGCCCACCACGACCCGCCCTACCGCGAGCGCGACGAACGGCTGTGGCGGCTGCTCCAGGGCCTGCCCCGGCAGCAGCGGGCGGCGGTCGTGCTGCGGTACTACGAGGACCTGGCCGACGCGGAGATCGCCGAGGTGCTCGGGTGCCGGCTGCCGACGGTCCGCGCGCACGTCAGCCGCGGCCTGTCGGCGCTGAGGTCGGCGATGCCGGAACACGCGTGGAGGGGCCATGACTGACACCGAGGACGAGCTGCGCCGACTGCTCGCCGCACGCGCCGACCGGGTCCACTCGCACCTCACCGGTCCGGCGATCCGCGCCCGCGCCGCGGCCCGCCCGCGGACCCTGCGCCGCCTGGCGCCGCTGGTGTCGGCGGTGGCGGTGGTGCTCGCGGTGGCCGTGGCGAGCCTCCTGCTGACCCGCGCTCCGGGTGGCGAGGACCGCCCGGCGACGAGCGTGCCCGCCGGCGGCGACCCGCGCCCGACGGTGACGACCACGACGCCGGACCGGCCCACCACGTCCCCGCCGCTGACCACGACGTGGACGAACACCACCACGAACAGGCCGAACACGACCACGACCTGGCCCGCGCTGACCACGACCCGGTGAGGTGCAACGGATCCGGGTCCGGACGCATGGAGATCACGTGGGCAGCAGTGCCCACCCGCACGAGGAGGACTCCATGCGCTTCACCTTGCGTTCCCGCCGGACCGCGGTCGCCGCCGCGCTGTCGCTCGGGGTCGTGGCCGCCGGGGGCGTGACCTGGACGGCGCTCGCCTCGGGATCGCCGGAGGACGTGGTGGTCAGCACCACGACCCGGCCGACGACCACCACGACGAGCCCCGCGACCACGTCGCCGGTCACCACCAGCCCGCCCCTGGTCACCACGACCCGCCCGGACCGCCCGACGACCACGTGGCCGACCCCCACGGGCGAGCCGAGCTGGACGACCACCCAGCGACCGGACACCTCGCCGCAGTGGCCCACCACGACCCGGACGGAACGGCCCACGACGACGACGGCGTGGCCCACCACGACCTGGCCGCCGGTGACGTCCACGACCAGCCGGTGACACCCCCGCCGGGGCCGGTCGGACCGACCGGCCCTAGCGCGGTGAGGCGTGGGAGCGGACGGCACGCAGCTCGGGCGCGGGCGCGTCGCGCAGCTCCACCACCCTCATGCGGCGCAGCGTCGAGGGCGCGACCGGCAGCAGCAACGACGTGATGCGGCGCACCAGGACCATCGTCAACACGATCACGGCCGTGGCCAGCAGGTCCGACACCGCGTGCAGCAGCACCCCGTCGGCCAGCGCCTGCACGCTGTCCCGGAACGACCACGCCACGGTGAACGCGGCCCACAGCCCGGCGCCCGCCCACAGCCCCCACCACCAGCGCACCAGGCGCGAGGGCGAGGGCCGCGCGGTCGCGGGCAGCCGCAGCGCCGCGTGCTCCAGCTCGGCCGCGATGGACCCGGCCATCACCAGGTTCACCCCCGGCACCAGCAGGCCCACCAGGACCTCGGCGTCCGACCGGGACGGCCCGTACCCGGCGGCCGACGCGGCGGCGAGCCGCGCCCGGCGCAGCCACAGGTACCCGAACACCACCCCGCCCAGGACCGCGATCAGTGCCAGGGTGGACGCCGAGCCCACCATCGCGTCGGACACGTCGACCGAGGTGGGCGACAACGCCCCGTAGCGGCTCTGCAACAGCAGCACGTACCGCCAGATCTCGCTGCCCGCCGCCCACAGCGTGGTCAGCGCGGCGAGCCCGAGCACGTGGAACGCGGTGCGCGCCAGCCGCTGGACCTGCTCCACGGAGTTCTCGGCGGCCTCGCCGGCCACCGAGGTGGGCCAGCGCCACGCTAGCAGCGGGAACCCCCACCGCGGCGGCACCGGGTAGGACGGCGGACCGGCGTACGGGCGCGGCGGGGCGGCCAGCCGACGGTGCGGGTAGGCCCCGGGCGGCGGGCTCGCCACCCAGTCCACGCGCATCGGCTGGAACGCCACGTCAGATGACCTCCGGCTCCGCGCCGGCCTTCTCGCTCACCAGCGGACGACCCTGCGCGGCCCACACCTGCATGCCGCCGTCGACGTTGGTCGCGTCCCACCCGTTGGCGTTGAGGTACTGGGTGACCCGCGCCGACCGGCCACCCGCGCGACACACGACGAGCAGCTCGGCCTCCGGCAGCTCCGAGAGCCTGCCCGCGAGCTCGCTCATCGGGATGTGCAGCGCGCCGGGGGCGTGCCCGGCTTCCCACTCGTCGGCTTCGCGCACGTCGAGCAGCACCTTGCCCTCCGGCAGCTCGGCCGGCACGGACGACACTTCAACGCTGGGGATCACGCCACCATGCTGCCATGCGCCCGGTAAACCCGGGATAAGCGGCAGGGCCGCCCCCGCGAACACGGGGGCGGCCCTGCACGAACAACCGCGAGGCCGCCGTCGGCTTGTCGCGCCGCCTTTCCCGACGATCACGTCCTTCGATCGGCGGGAAACGCGGCGCGATGAGCCGACTTCCGGGCGGCCGAGCCGCGCGACGCCAGTCGCGCCATTGAACTCAGTGCGCGACGGCCTTCTCCGCACCCACACCGGTGAGCGCGCGGACCTCCATCTCGGCGTACTTGGCCTTGTTGTCCTCCTTCGAGAGGACGGTGCCCAGCCAGCCGAGGAAGAAGGCGACCGGGATCGACACGATGCCCGGGTTGGACAGCGGGAACACGTCGAAGTCGGCCTTCGGGAACATCGCGGTGGCGCTGCCCGACACGGCCGGCGACAGCACGATCAGCGTGATCGTCACCGCGAGGCCGCCGTAGATGCTCCACAGCGCGCCGGACGTGTTGAACCGCTTCCAGAACAGCGAGTACAGGATGGTCGGCAGGTTCGCCGACGCCGCCACCGCGAACGCCAGGGCCACCAGGAACGCGATGTTCTGGCCGTTGGCCGCGATGCCGCCGAGGATCGACACGATGCCGATGACGATCGCCGTGATGCGGGCGACCTTGACCTCGTTCGCCTTGTCCTCGTCAGCGCCCTTCTTGATGATGTTGGCGTAGATGTCGTGCGCGAACGACGCCGACGCGGTGATCGTCAGACCGGCCACCACCGCCAGGATCGTCGCGAACGCCACCGCCGCGATCAGGCCGAGCAGCAGCGGGCCGCCCAGCGCCTCCGCCAGCAGCGGTGCGGCGGAGTTGGCTTTGCCGGGCGCGGCGAGGATCTTGTCGGGGCCGACCAGCGCCGCCGCGCCGTAGCCCAGGACCAGCGTGAACAGGTAGAACAGGCCGATCAGCCAGATCGCCCAGACCACCGAGCGGCGGGCCTCCTTGGCCGTGGGCACGGTGTAGAAGCGCATCAGGATGTGCGGCAGGCCGGCGGTGCCCAGGACCAGCGCGAGCGCCAGGGACAGGAAGTCCAGCTGGGACGTGCCGCTCTTGCCGTACTGGAGGCCGGGGCCGAGCAGCTTCTCGCCGGCCTTGGGCGCGTTCTCGACGGCCGCGCCGAGCAGGCCGGACAGGTTGAGCCCGTACTTGCCGAGCACCCACAGCGTCATGACGCCCGCGCCGATGATCAGCAGGACGGCCTTGATGATCTGCACCCAGGTGGTGCCCTTCATGCCGCCGATCAGCACGTAGGCGATCATCAGGGCGCCGACCACGGCGATCACGATCGCCTGGCCGCCCTTGCCGGTGATGCCCAGCAGCAGCGCCACCAGGCCGCCCGCGCCGGCCATCTGCGCCAGCAGGTAGAAGAACGACACGGCCATCGTGGACGTGGCCGCCGCCGCGCGGACCGGGCGCTGGCGCATCCGGAAGCTCAGGACGTCGCCCATCGTGTACTTGCCGGTGTTGCGCAGCAGTTCGGCGACCAGCAGCAGCGCGACCAGCCAGGCGACGAGGAACCCGATGGAGTAGAGGAACCCGTCGTAGCCGTTGACCGCGATGGCGCCCGCGATGCCCAGGAAGGACGCGGCGGACAGGTAGTCGCCCGCGATCGCGATGCCGTTCTGGGGACCGGTGAACGCGCGACCGGCGGCCAGGTAGTCGGCGGCGGTCTTGGTGTTGCGGCTGGCGCGGATCACCACGAACAGCGTGGCGACCACGAAGACGCCGAAGATGGCGATGTTGAGCAGGGCGTTCGCGTTGTTCACGCCTTACCCCCTTCAAGCTCCTCGCGGATGGCCTCCGCGCGGGGGTCGAGGTTCTTGTTGGCGTGGCGCACGTACAGCGTGGTGATCGCGAACGTGGACACGAACTGGAGCAAGCCCAGGATGAGGCCCACGTTGATGTTGCCGACCACCTTCAACGACATGAAGCCGTGCGCGTAGTCGGCGAGGAGGACATAAAGCAGGTACCAGGCCAGGAACAGGCCGGCCATTGGGAACACGAAGGTGCGCAACCTGCGGCGCAACTCCTTGAAGTCCGGGCTCTCCTGCACTGCGACCCAGTCGTGGGTCGCCCCAGCGGGGGTGGCGCCCCCTGAAGTGTTCTCAGTGGTGCTCACGTTCCCCTCCTCGCACTTGTCGGCGGTGTGAACGGCACGTAACCCCTCCTGGTGCGTTCCTGATACGCGCTGCACCGTAGGGAGACGCCGGTCACGCCTGAAAGACCCCGGACGTGGACTTGCGCTCAACAGTCGAGTGATGCGATGAGCGGTAGGCATGCTGAGACGAAGTGCCGTTCGGGTGACGAACCTCACCGATAACCGGATAGGTGGACTTAACTTCACCCGATCGAGATCTTTTCCTACCTCTGGGTGATCGAACAGGCCGGTCGACCAGGCACGTCAGCACCCGACCGAGGACACCCGCGCACAACCCGGACCCCACGGGCGCCGGCACGCCCACGCTGTCCTCGTGGCGAAGAACACACCGCCCAGGCCCCAAGTGAACCACCCGACTGCTGCGCCGTGTTGATCAAACCCGACGCGACAAGCCCCCGGTCACTTCCGCGACCCGGCGGAGTCCCGCGCATCCCCGCCCTCCGGCGGTCCGAAGCGCTGGACGTCCCGGTCCCGCATGAACCCGAGCGGGTCGGGGGCGTGCAGGCGCAGCAGGATCTGGTTCACGTCGTCCGGTCGCCGGCGACTGGTCAGCTTGCTGATCATGATCATGGTCAGGAACGCCGCCGGCACCGTCACCAGCGCCGGCTGCGAGGACAGCGCGGGCGCCACCCAGCCCGACAGCGTGCTCACCACGTTCACCGCCAGCGCCGTCAGCACCAGCCCGCCGCCGACCAGCATCCCCGCCATCGCACCGACCCAGGTCAAGCCGCGCCACCAGATGCCCAGCAGCAGCAACGGGCAGAACGTCGAGGCCGCCAGCGCGAACGACATCGCCACGGTCAGCGACGCGTCCCCCCGCGGCAGCAGCAGCGCCAAGCCGATCGCCACCGCGCCGGTCAACACGGTCGCCCACCGGAAGTCACGCACCTTGCCGGGCAGGATGTCCGTCGACACCACCCCGGCCACGCTCACCACGAGCCCCGACGACGTGGACAGGAACGCCGCGAACGCCCCCGCCGCCACGACCGCGCCGAGCACCTGACCCAGCAGGTTCGGCTGCATCGTCTCCGGCAGCAGGAGCACCGCCGCGTCGGTCTTGCCGGTCACCAGCAACTGCGGCAGGTACTGGCGGGAGATCACCCCCAGCACCGTCGGGAACAGGTAGAACAGCCCCAGCAGGTACATCACGTGCAGCGCCGTGCGGCGCGCGGCCTTGCCGTCTGGGTTGGTGTAGAAGCGGACCAGGACGTGCGGCAGGCCCATCGTGCCCAGGAACGTGGCGAAGATCAGCGAGTAGGTCTCGAACAACCCGCCCAGGCCACCGGTCTGCGGTCGGAGCCACTGCTCGTTGCCGGTCGGCGACCCCTCCACCACCGGGACCGGCGAGCCCTCCGCGAAGCGCAGCGCGGTGTTCTTGCCGACGGTGTAGGTGCCGACGTCCCAGTAGGCGTGGCCATCGGCGGGCGCGCCGTTGACGGTGCCGGTCGCGGTCAGCTCCATCGGCTCCACGACCCGGACCCGCACCTGCTCGGCGGTGGTCACCTCGACGTCCTGGTGGAACCGCAGCACCCCGCCCTCGTCCACGCCCTGCGCCCCGTTGCCCGGCCCCGCCAGGAACACCGTGAACAGCACGAAAGTCGGCGCGGCGATGGCGAACAGCTTGCCCCAGTACTGGAAGGCCTGCACCAATGTGATCGCGCGCATCCCGCCGCCCAGGACGTTCACCGCGACGATCACCGTCACCGCCACCGCGCCCAGCCACGCGGGCAGCCCGGTGATGGTGTTCAGCGTCAGCCCGGCGGACTGCAACTGCGGCACCAGGTACAGCACGCCGATGCAGATCACGAAGAACGTGCAGAACCGGCGCAGGTTCGTCGACCCCAGCCGCGCCTCGGCGAAGTCGGGCAGCGTGTACGCCCCGGACCGGCGCAGCGGCGCGGCGACGAACAGCATCATCGCCAAGTAGCCCGCGGTGAAGCCGATCGGGTACCACAGCGCGTCGATGCCGTCCTTGAGCACCAGGCCCGCCACGCCCAGGAACGACGCCGCGGACAGGTACTCGCCGGAGATCGCGGCGGCGTTGCGGGTCGCGGGGATGGCCCGGCGGGCGACCAGGAAGTCCGGTGTCGTGTTGGCGCGTCGGGAACCCACGTAGCCCAGCAGGAAGGTCAGCGCCGCGACGACGACCACCAGCCCGAGGCTCCACAGGTTCCCGGTCACCGGTCCACCGAGCTGACGAAGTCGTGTTCGTGGCTCTCGGCCAGTCTTCGGTAGGCGTAGCCCACCCCGTACAGCAGCGGGAACGGCAGCAGGCCCAGCAGCAGCCACGGCAGCCGCACGCCGAGCAGCTGGACGTCGGAGATCCCCGGCACCAGGTAGAACACCACGGGCAGGGACGCCAGCAGCAGCAGCGTGCCGCCGCCGAGCAGGAACGCGGCCTTGAGCTGCTGCTTGATCAGGTCGCGGATCAGCTTCTCGCCGACGCTGGTCTGCTCCTCCAGCTCGATGATCGTGCGCAGCACCCGGCCGCGGCCCCGCGGATCGGCCAGCACGACCCGCCGGCGGCGGTTCTTGCGCGCCGACACCGCGGTCCAGGCGTCCCGCTCCCCTGGCTGCGGCTGGTCCGGCTGGCCCGGCGGCCCGGAGTGCCTGCTCATCCCCAGCTGCTCTTGGGGGGTCGCACGATCCGCTCCTTCAGCTCACGGGTGTGCCGCCGGCTGACCGGCAGCTCCTTCGCGGACTCGCCGGAGCCGATCACCACGGCGTAGCCGTTGGACGTCATCCGCAGCTCGGTCACCAGCGGCAGCGCCACCAGGAACGACCGGTGGATGCGCACGAACCCCGCGTTCTCCCACCGCTCCTCCAGCTGCGCCAACGGGATGCGCACCAGGTGGCTCTGGCCGTCGTTGGTGTGCAGGCGCGCGTAGTCGCCCTGCGCTTCGACGTACCGGACGGTGGCTCGGGGCACGAGCTTGATGGTGCCACCCAGCTCGACCGGGATGACCTCCTCGTCGGCGGGTTCCTGCGGCGCGGGCTCGGGCTGCACGGCGGGGGTCGCCGACACCCGGTCCACGACGCGCGAGATCGCCTTGTTGATGCGGTCCTCGTTGATCGGCTTGGTGACGAAGTCCAGCGCGCCGACCTCGAACGCCACCACCGCCTCGGAGTGCTCCACCCCGGTCACGAAGACCAGCGCGGGCGGCGCGCGGAACGCGCCGAGCACCCGGGCGAGGTCGGTGCCGGACAACCCGGGCATGTTGATGTCGGCGAACACGGCGTCGACCGGCGGGCGGCCCGCGCGGGTGCGGTCCATCACCTCGACGTCGTAGTCACCCCGGAGGATGCGCAGGGCCTCGGCCGCGTCGAACGCGGTGAGCACGCGGCGGATGTGCGGGCTGCTCTCGAGCAGGTACTTGATCTCGCTCAGACCGGGCGCCTCGTCGTCCACCGCCAGAACGAGGAGGCCGGCGTTGTCCTGGGTACTCACTGTGCCGCGCATCTTGCCCAGTCCCGCGGGGTCGTGTCTACGCGGGGTCGCGGGTCCGGCCCCCTCAATGACCTCGGTGAACGTTCACAAGCCGAATCGCGACCAGCGTGCCCGCTCTTCCAGCGCCGCCAGGCCGTCCAGCAGGAAGTCCCCCGATCGGGTGGCGCTGCCGGCGAGGCCGAGGCGGGCCAGCAGGGGCCGGCGGGGTTCGGCGACGGTCACGTCCGCGTCCGGGTACCGCTTGGCGACCACGCTGCGCAGCGTGCCGATGCCGTCCACGAGGCCCAGTTCGGCCGCCTTGGCGCCGGTCCACACCTCGCCGGAGAACAGGTCCACCGAGTCGCTCAGCTTGGACCCGCGGCGCTCCCGGACCCAGTCGGCGAACTGCCCGTGCAGCTCCTCGTGCAGCCCGCGCAGCCACTCGACGTCCTCGGGCTTCTCGGGCTTGAACGGGTCGAGCCGGACCTTGTGCTCGCCGGCCGTGTAGACCCGCCGCTCGACGCCGTGGCGCTCCAGCAGCCCGTTGAGCCCGAACCCGGCGCTCACCACGCCGATCGACCCAACCAGCGAGGTGCCGTGCGCGTAGATCTCGTCCGCCGCGCACGCCAGCCAGTACCCGCCGGACGCGGCCACGTCCTCGCAGAACGCCAGCACCGGCACGCGCTTCTTGGCCGCCAGCTCCCGGATCCGCTCGGCCACCAGTGCCGACTGGGTGGGCGCGCCGCCGGGCGAGTTGACCAGCAGGGCGACCGCCACGAGCCGGTCGTGGTCGAAGGCCCGGGTGAGGGCGCTCTCGACGTTCTGGAGGTTGATCGTGTTGCGGGTCATCGGCGACGGCGAGGGCGTGATGACCCCGTGCAGCCGCACCGCGGCCACCACGGGCGCGCGATCGGCACGGTCGGCGACGATCTTCGGCAGCCGGGCGGCGATCTTGTCGGTCACGCTCATGCCCCCGACCTTACGTGTGCCCGCGCCCCGGCGTGGTGGAGCTAACATCGGTCGGTGACGTTCAACCCGATCCGTTGGCTGGAGCGGTACGTCGAGTGGTGGGACGAGCGTGGCCGCCGGAACGCGGACGGCCCGACACCCATGCACATCTACTGGATGTGGATCATCTGGGCCGTGGTCGCGGTGATGACCGTGACCACCCTGGCGGTCGCGGCGACCTAGGCCCTCACGACGGGCTGCTCGGCGGTCTCGTCGAGCTTGGGGGGCATGATCGGGATGTTGGTGCGCACCCCGGGCGAGTACTTCGGCACCTTCAGGATGATCTTCATGCCCGCATCGGGCGCGGTCTCGACCACCAGCGCGTAGTCGTCGCCGAACACCGCCCGCATCCGGTGGTTGATGTTGCCCAAGCCGACGTGCGCGCCGGTCTGGTGGGCGTCCTTCAGGTCCTCGAACAGCCGGTCCGGGTCCATGCCCACGCCGTCGTCCTCCACCGAGATCAGGGCCTCCGCCCCGTTGTCCTCGGCGATGATGGTCAGCAGCCCGCCACCGGGCTTCTTGGCCAGCCCGTGCCGCACCGCGTTCTCCACCAGCGGCTGCAACACCAGGAACGGCAGCACGACCTGCAACACCTCGGGCGCGATCTTCAGCCGGACGTTCAGGCGAGCCCCGTACCTGGCCTGCTCGATGGTCAGGTAGCGGTGGATGTTGGTCAGCTCGTCGGCCAGCGTCGTGAAGAAGCCGTCGGTGCGGAACGAGTACCGGGTGAACTCGGCGAACTCCTGCAACAACTCCCGCGCGTGCGCCGGGTCGGTGCGGATCAGCGACGAGATCGTGTTCAGCGCGTTGTAGACGAAGTGCGGCGAGATCTGCGCCCGCAGCGCCTTCACCTCGGCCTGCGCCAGGGCCTGCCGGGACTTCTGGAGGACTTCCAGCTCCAGCTGCGTCGAGACGAACCGCGCGGTCTCCTCGGCCATCCGGATCTGGCGCTTGTTCGCCACGCCGCTGACGACGATCAGCGTGCCCGCGACCTCGGACTCCACGATCAGCGGCACGATCACCGCCGAGTGCAGGGAACACGGTCCGGGCAGCTCGCAGTCCAGCTTGCGGTGCTCGACGTGCTCCTTGTGCACCTCGCCGATCGCGCGCTCGATGAACGGCACGAGGAACTCGTAGTGGTCGTTGGCGCCGCCGTCCCAGGACAGCAGGGTGCCCTCGTGGTCGGTGATGCCGACCGCGACGCACCTCAGCATCTCGCGCAGGTGCGGGGTGGCCTTGTCGGCGGCCTCCTGCGTCAGCCCCTCGCGCAGGTCGGCGGACGCTTTGGACATGCGGTGCAGCATGTCCATCACGGCGTCTTCGACGGAGGTGCTCACCCTGCGGGCGCGGCACAGCATCACGAAGAGGCCCAAGACGGCCAGGGTCGCGATGACACCGAGGACCGCGCGCTCGGTCAGGAGGTCACGCACGGCGTCCATGCTGTTCTGTGTTGTGCCCTCTCGGCAAGGGGGCGCGCACCGGACGAGGTAGACATCCGATGAATTTGAGGTCAGAGTGTGCCCCGTGGAGAAGGTCGCCCTGTTCGCTACTTGCCTCACGGACACGCTGTACCCGGCCACGGCCCGTGCGACCGTGCGGCTGCTGGAGCGGCTCGGGTGCACCGTGGAGTTCCCGCTCGACCAGACGTGCTGCGGCCAGATGCACTTCAACACCGGCTACCGCGACCACGCCGCTGACCTGGCGGTTCGGTTCGCTTCGGTGTTCTCGGGGTACGACGCCGTGGTGGTGCCCTCGGGGTCGTGCGCGGGCATGGTGCGGCACGTCCAACCGGACCTGGGGGCCGCGCCGCCGCCCACCTACGAGCTGTCCGAATTCCTCGTGGACGTGCTCAAGGTGACCGACGTGGGTGCATACTTCCCCCATCGGGTGACCTACCATCCGACCTGTCACTCTCTGCGCATGTTGGGCGCGGGCGACAAGCCGCTCGCGCTGCTGCGGGAGGTTCGGGGTCTCGAACTCGTGGAGCTGCCGCAGGCCGAGTCGTGCTGCGGTTTCGGCGGCACGTTCGCGGTGAAGAACGCCGACACGTCGACCGCCATGCTCGCCGACAAGATGCGCGGCGTGCTCGACACCGGCGCGGAAGTGCTGACCGCCGGCGACAACTCGTGTCTGATGCACATCGGCGGCGGCCTGTCCCGGCTGCGCACCGGCGTCCGCCCGGTCCACCTGGCGGAGGTCCTGGCGAGCACGGAGGAGGAGCCTTGGGCACCCGCAACCCGGTGACCTGGCTGGGCAGCCCCACGTTCCCGGAGGCGGCCCGCACCGCCCTCGCCGACACCCAGCTGCGCCGCAACCTGCGCAACGCCACCACGACCATCCGCGGCCGGCGCGCCCAGGCCGTCGGCGAGCTGCCCGACTGGGAGCGGCTGCGCCGCGCCGGCGAGGCGATCAAGGACGACGTCCTGCACCACCTCGACCGCTACCTGGAGCAGCTCGAAGCCGCCGTCACCGCGCGCGGCGGGGTCGTGCACTGGGCGCGGGACGCCGCCGAGGCCAACGCGATCGTGCTGCGGCTGTGCGGCGACGCGCGCGAGGTCGTGAAGGTCAAGTCGATGGCCACCCAGGAGATCGGGCTCAACGAGGCCCTGGCGCAGGCCGGGGTGCACGCCATCGAGACCGACCTGGCGGAGCTGATCGTGCAGCTCGGCGACGACCGCCCGTCGCACATCCTGGTGCCCGCGATCCACCGCAACCGCAGCGAGATCCGCGAGATCTTCCGCGCCGCCGGCCTCGACCCGGCCTCCGACGACCCGCGCGTGCTCGCCGAAGCCGCCCGCGCCCACCTGCGGCGCAAGTTCCTGTCCTGCGAGGTGGCGGTGTCCGGCGCCAACTTCGCCGTCGCCGACACCGGCTCCGTGGTGGTGCTGGAGTCCGAGGGCAACGGCCGGATGTGCCTCACCCTGCCGCGCAAGCTGATCACCGTGATGGGGCTGGAGAAGGTCGTGCCGACGTGGCAGGACCTCGAAGTGTTCCTCCAGCTGCTGCCCCGGTCCTCGACGGCCGAGCGGATGAACCCCTACACCTCGACCTGGACCGGCGTGACCCCCGGCGACGGCCCGGAGGAGTTCCACCTGGTGCTGCTGGACAACGGGCGCACCGCCACCCTCGCCGACCCGGTCGGGCGGCAGGCGCTGCGGTGCATCCGGTGCTCGGCGTGCCTCAACGTGTGCCCGGTCTACGAGCGCACCGGCGGCCAGTCCTACGGCTCGGTGTACCCGGGTCCGATCGGCGCGATCCTGACGCCCCAACTGGTCGACGACCCGCACGACGAGCAGGCAGCCTCGCTGCCGTTCGCGTCCTCGTTGTGCGGCGCGTGCTTCGAGGTGTGCCCGGTGCGCATCGACATCCCGTCCGTGCTCACGCACCTGCGCGCGCGGGTCGTGGAGGCGAAGGGGCGCAGCGCGGAGTCGGTGGCGATGGCCGCCGCCGCTTGGGTGTTCGCGTCGGCGTCCCGGTACGAGAAGGTGCAGAAACTCGGTTCCCTGGCCCGGTTGTTCGCGCACGACGGCCGCATCTCCTGGCTGCCCGGTCCGGGCGCGGCGTGGACGTCGTCCCGGGACGCCCCGGTGCCGGCGCGCGAACCGTTCCGCGAGTGGTGGAGGAAGAACCGTGGCTGACGCCCGTGCGGAGATCCTGGGACGGGTGCGGAACGCGTTGCGCGACAAGCCCGACACACCCCCGGTGGTCCGCGACTACGTCCGCACCGGCGACGCTTCCGTCGAGCTGCTGGCTTCACGCGTCGCCCACTACCGCGCGACCGTCCACGTGGTGTCCGACCAGGAGGTCGTGCCGCTGCTGGCGGAGTTGTTGGCGGGCAAGCGGATCGTCGTGCCGGACGGCCTGCCGTGGGAGGTGCCGGGCGTGACCGTCCTGCGCGACCCGCTGACCGTCGAGGAGCTGGACCGGGCGGACGGCGTGCTCACCGGGTGCGCGGTCGCGATCGCGCAGACCGGGACGATCGTCCTGGACGGCGGCCCCGGTCAGGGCAGGCGGGCGCTGACCCTGCTGCCCGACCACCACGTGTGCGTCGTGCGGTCCGACCAGATCGCCGGCACCGTCCCGGAGGCGCTGGAACGCCTCGACCCGGTCCGCCCGCTGACCTTCATCAGCGGCCCGTCCGCGACCAGCGACATCGAACTGGACCGGGTGGAGGGCGTCCACGGCCCCCGCCGGCTGGAAGTCCTGATCGTCACTTGAGCAGGCGCGACAGCCGCCGGTCCGCCAACGGCTTGCCGCCGGTCTGGCAGGTCGGGCAGTACTGGAACGCCCGGTCCGCGAAGGACACCTCCCGGACCGTGTCGCCGCACACCGGGCACGGCAGGCCGGTGCGCGCGTGCACGCGCAGGCCCGAGCGCTTCTCGCCCTTCAGCCGCGCCGCCGACTGGCCGACCGAGCGGGCCACGGCGTCGGTGAGCACGTCGACCATCGCCAGGTGCAGGCGGTCGAGGGACTCCGCGTTGAGCTTGCCGGCGGTCGCGTAAGGGGACAGCTTCGCGGTGTGCATGATCTCGTCGGAGTACGCGTTGCCGATGCCGGCCATGAGCGTCTGGTCGGTCAACGCGGTCTTCAGGCGTTCCGTGCGCCCCTTGAAGAGCTCTTCCAGCCGCTCACGGGACACCGACAGCGCGTCCGGACCCAGCCGGGCCACGCCGGGCACGTCGGTCGGGTCGGTGACGATCCACGCCGCCAGGCCCTTCTTCGTGCCCGCCTCGGTCAGGTCGAACCCCGGCCCCTCGCCCGGCGGACCCAGGTGCACGCGCAGCGCCAACGGCCCCCTGCCCGGCTTGGGCGGGGCCACCGACAGGGTGTCCGACCAGCGCAGCCAGCCCGCGCGGGCCAGGTGGACGACCAGGTGCAGGCCGTCGCAGTCCAGGTCCAGGTGCTTGCCGTGCCGGCCCGCGCCGGTCACGGTGCGGCCCTGCAACTCCGTCCACGGCGGGCTGAACGTCTTCAGGACCTGCAACGACGCCACGTCCAGGCGGTGGACGACGCGCCCGACGGCGTGTTCGCGCAGGTGCTCGGCCAGCGCCTCGACCTCGGGTAGTTCCGGCACCGGACCAGTGTCACCCGAACACCGCGATCAGTCGACCGGTTGCAGCGGTCCCTCGAGGTCGGGCAGCGAGTACATCTCGATCTTGCGCGCCACGTTGGCCATCTCGTTGCGCACGGTCAGGTAGCCGCGAACCGTGCCCACCCAGCGCTCGGGCGGCAGCTCGTCGGTCTTCTTCGACTCCGCCGCCACCAGCCACGGCCGGCGCACCGCCCACCGGGCCGGGAAGAACAGGAACAGCAGGACCAGCGCGAAGATCAGCCAGCCGGGGACGACGACCTGCTCGGGCGTCCACGCCACGAGCACCACGGCCATGACGATGACGATCGCCAGCATGAGCACGCCCGGCCCCTGGCCGCCGCTGACGTCGTGCTCGAAGTCGGCGTCCTTCGCCGGGTTGCGCCACTCGATCTGGCTGCGCACCGTCCACATCCGGCCGTCCGCTCCGCGCACCAGCCGCGTCATCGCTTCTCTCCTCGCCAGCGCCTGACCTGAACGATCTCAACGCTACCGGCAAACCCCTGCATCCAGTGGGTGAACCGGGCGGTCGCGGTTCGTGGTCAGGTGGCCTTGAGGCTGGCCGAGGTGGGGGTCAGCGTCACCGTGGTGGGTGTCACCGTGGGCGCGGACGACGTCGTGCTGACGAACGCCGTCTTGGTCGGCTCGACCGTGGTCGTGGTGGTCGTCACCGGCTCGCTGGTGGGGTCCTGGAACAGCCGGACCTCGCTGGACGTGGTCGGCGCACCAGAGGGCACCGGCACCGCCAGGACCTGCTCGGACGTTCTCTCGGGCCCCGCGGTGACGGTCTCGGTCACCACCCGCGTCCGCACCTGGGTGTGGTCCACGCGGTGGACCTGCCCGGAGGTCGGCGCGGGCGACTCGGCGCTGGTCGGCACGCCGGTCGCGGTCGCGTGCGTCGAGCACAGCGCCAGCACGTTCTCGCCGTCGACGCCGTTGGGCCCGGTCTGCACCAGCGCCGGGCCGGGACCGCCGGTGAACGTGCCCGCCACCATGCCGAACAGGCCCACCGCGGCGGCCGAGGCCACCCCGGCGAGCACCAGCTTCACCCGTCCGGTGAGCCACGCCGCCTTCCCCAGCACGACCGGGCCCACCAGGGCGGTCGCCGCGACCGGCACCGCGATCGAGGCCGCGTGCGCCCGCAGCGACGAGCACACCTCGGTCAGCTCGGCGTGCAGGGCGTTGCAGGAGGAGCAGGTCTGGAGGTGCTTGCGGATGCGCCGCTGCTCGGCGCCCTGCACCCCGCCCGCCGTGTACGTGCCGAGCTTGGACAGCACCGAGCTGCACGCGCGCGGCCCGGAATCCTCGGCCAGGTGCGCCTGGAGGTACGCGGCGCGCAGCCCTTCCCGGGCCCGGCGGGCCAGCGCGGCCATCGCGTTCGGGCTCAGGCCGAAGCTCGGCGCCACCGCCGCCGGCCGCGCGCCCTCCACCTCGACCTGCCACAGCACGCTGCGCCACCGCTCGGGCAGGCTGGTGAACGCCCGCGAGATCAGGGTGTGCTCGGCGCGGCTGGCGGTCGCGTCGGGGAACGGCTCGACCCGGCGGGACAGCTCCTCGTCCTCCACCGGCACGTCCCGGCGCCGCCCGCTCCACTCCCACGCCACCCGGCGCGCGACGGTCAGCAGGTAGGTCCGGACGTGGTCGGTGGGTCCGGTGCCCCGGCGGATGGCCTGGAGGACCCGGAAGAAGGCCTCGGCGGTCAGGTCGTCGGCCTCGGCGTGTTCACGGACGTGCCGGAGGGCGAACCGACGAACGGCGTCGGCGTGCCGGCTGAACAGCTCCCCGAAGGCCGCGTCGTCGCCCGCCCTGACCCTGGCGAGCAGTTCCCGGTCGAAATCGGCATCTCCGGCCATCCCGCCCGGCACCTCCCGCCCGCCTCTGTCGTACCCGGTCAAGATGCCACAGCTGGATCGAACCGCCCCGAAGCGATAGCGACCCGATACCGAAGACCATCCGGACGGCGTGGGCCGTTCGGAGCAGTCCGTCCGGCCGGGCACCGGATCGCGGTCGGTGACGAGCCGGTTACGGGAAGGCGTCAGGTGGTCCCGGGCCCCGCCCCGGGGGCCGTTGCGACGAGTAGTCTCCTGCCGCGTGGTCGATTGGCGCACAAGGGCTTCCGCCCTCCTCCCCGAGCTGGGCGCCGTCATCGAGCGCGAGTCCTGGTCGTGCCACGTGTTCCTGTCGGAGCTGTGGCAGCTCGCCCTGGAGGCGCACCGGGACGACGACCGGGACACGCTGACCCGGGTGTACGGCTTCGCGCACTGGTGCTTCCAGCAGGAGCAGTTCCTGTCCAACGCGTCGGTGGTCAGCTTCTACGAGCACGTGTTCGACGAGTGGGAACTGCGGCACCTGGTGGCGCCGTGGCTGCCGGGCGAGGTCGTGGACAAGGTCAGGCCGCTGTGGGAGTGGCGGTGGCCGGCGGAGCGGTTGTCCGAGGTAGATCGCCTGTTGGAGGAGACCCGACCCCCCGGTCGAAACGCGGTTTGAGCCTCCTGTATAGTTCTCTGCTGTCAGGCGGATGTAGCGCAGTTGGTAGCGCATCACCTTGCCAAGGTGAGGGTCGCGAGTTCGAGTCTCGTCATCCGCTCGTAGTACGAAGGCCCTGGTCACGGTGACCAGGGCCTTCGTCGTGTGTCGGGTGTTGCCCACCTCCCCGCACACGTGGGACGGACCCCACCTCTGCCGTATCGTTGCCTGAGGTCCACCCCGCGCGAGCGGGGGTGATCCGCACCTGGCCCGGTTCGCCCGGGACGCGAGACCTCCGGGATGGGCGGGGAGGCGCTCGGTAGGCTCGTGTACCCAGGTCGACGGATCTTCCTCCTGAGCGCGAGACGGGCTCACCGGCAGCAGCGCCTCGGAGGCCACACCATGACCAGTGCACGCCGCTTGGACGGCTACACGTTGGAGGATTGGGAGCGCCTTGAGCCTGCGGAGGGCCACCGCGTCGAACTGGTCGACGGGCGGTTCGTGGTGAGCGCCGCCCCGGCTGTCGCGCACCAACGCGTCGCGGACCGGCTCTGCCGACTGCTGGACGACGCGGTTGCCGAAGGCGGCATGGAAGCCGTGACCGCAGTCGGTGTACGCGTTGCACCGGGACTGGGCTACATCCCGGATGTGGTGGTGTGCACGGAGTTGGTGGAGACCACCGCGGTCGAGGTCGAACTGGTGGCGCTCGCGGTCGAAGTGGTCAGCCCGTCCCCCGCGCGCAGTGACCGGTTGGAGAAGCCCGCCGCTTTCGCCGCGGCCGGGGTGCCCGCCTTCTGGCGTGTGGAGATCGGTCGCGAAGGCGGACCGATCATCTACTGCTACCGGTTGGACCAGGGTGTCTACGTGGAGGCTGTGACACTCCGAGCGGGTACCCCCGGTTCTGTCGACGTTCCCGGTGGTGGACGCGTCACGCTCGATCCCGGCGACCTGATCGGCTCCCGCCGTCCCCGGTCGTGACCGGCCGGGACACACCCGGGACGAAGAACTCCGTGCGATCAGGTCAACACCCGGACCAGGGCTGATTGGTCGGGTTCCCAAGCTGTAGAGGCGAGTTCGAGTCTCGTCATCCGCTCGCTGAAGAAGGCGGGTACCTCGACAGGTACCCGCCTTCTTCGTGTGTTCGCCGCAGCGGATTCCGCGCCACGCCGATAGGTTGGCCTCGACCGGTTCGTCGAGTGGGATGGAGTCCGCGATGCCCAGCACCCGCAACGCCAGCACGCACTGGGAAGGCAACCTGCTCCAGGGCAGCGGCACCGTGACGCTGGAGTCGTCGGGCCTCGGCTCGTACGCGGTGTCCTGGCCGGCCCGCACCGACGAGGCCGCGAACGGCCGGACCAGCCCGGAGGAGCTGATCGCCGCCGCGCACTCGTCGTGCTTCTCGATGGCGTTCTCGCACGCGCTGGACCAGGCGGGCACGCCGCCCACGCAGCTGGACACGTCCGCCGCGGTGACCTTCCAGCCGGGCAAGGGGATCACCGGCATCCACCTGACCGTGCGCGGCGCCGTGCCGGGCCTGGACCAGGACCAGTTCGCCGCCGCGGCCGAGGACGCCAAGAAGAACTGCCCGGTGAGCCAGGCGCTGACGGGCACCACGATCACCCTGACGGCCGAGCTGGTCTGACCGCCGATCGGCGGTACCGGGTCGGTACCACGCGTACCGACCCGGTACCAACTGCGTCGAACGATTTGACCCGGTTGAGTGAGGCCGGTAGTCAAGGTCAATGCTCACCGCTGCGGGTGGCCCGGCGCGACTCGCCGTCGGGGCATTGATCGGCGTCGTGATGGCCGCCCTCTTCGCGAACGGCGCCTCCGACGACCCGCTGGCGCCCTCGGGCCTGCCCGCCGACGGCGCGGACATCGTCGTGGTCACGGGCGCCTCCCAGCCAGGCCGCACCAGCGTCACGAGCACCGCCGCCACCACGCAGTCGTCGACCGGCAGCTCGACGAGCTCGTCGAGCTCCACGTCGTCGTCCAGCAGCGCGACCACCACGGAGTCGTCCACCACGACCACCGTGAGCCAGACGACGACCACCACGAAGCCCCCGACGACGACAAGACCCCCGACCACGTCGAGAACCACGACCACGACGACCACCAAGCCGTGCGGGCTGATCTTCTGCTGATCTCCCCTGCCGCTCACGGAACGTGGTTTGGCAGGATCGCCGCGTGACGTTCAGCCAGGATCCCCTCCAGCCCCAGCCAGGCAACGACGCACCGACCCTCCGCATCAGCCCCCTCACCACCACCTCTCCCCCCGTGAAGCAGCAACCCGCACCGCAGCAGTCGAAGAAGAGCACCCTGCGCCGCCTCGCGCGGCGCATCGTCGGCCCGACGATCCTGACCAAGAAGTGACCGACCCGGGGGCGGCGTCATCCCCCGGCGCCGCCCCCGGTCACGACGTGGTTAGCCGGACCACACCGCGGCACCCTTGTCCCGAGCCGGGAGCGGACGTACAGTATCTTGTACGCCGAAGGGAGGGGTGCTGGTGAAGACCATGAGCTACTCCGAGTCTCGCGCGAAGTACGCCGAGACGCTCGACTCCGTCGTCAACGACCGCGAAGAAGTCGTGATCACCCGTGCGGGGCACGAGCCGGTGGTGATCGTGTCGCTCGACGACTACCAGTCGCTCAAGGAGACCGCCTACCTGCTGCGCAGCCCGGAGAACGCGCGCCGCCTGATCACCGCGATCGAGCGGCTGGAGTCCGGCGGAGGGTCGCAGCACGACCTGGCTGAATGAAGCCGATCTGGGACGAGCTCGCCTGGTCCGACTACGTCTGGTGGCAGACCGAGGACCGCAAGGTGCTCAAGCGCATCAACGACCTGATCAAGGACATCCTGCGCAACGGCAACGAGGGCATCGGCAAGCCCGAACCGCTGAAGCACGGCTTCCAGGGCTACTGGTCGCGTCGGATCACCGACGAGCACCGACTGGTCTACAAGGTCGCCGGGGACGAGATCCGCATCGCCGCTTGTCGTTACCACTACGGCAAATAGCGCCGCCCGGTCGGACACCGCGTTCCGGGACCGGTGTCCGACCTCGCTGTAACCGTCCGCCCGCGTCCCGACGATGCTCTCAGTGCGCCCGCACCGGTCCATACCACGTGACCGAACCGCACCGCGGCAACGACCGGATCACAAGTGACCGATCCCGGTGGGCCCACCACGGCCATGCGTCACAATGGCGCTCGCGCGCTGACACTGGAGGAGCAGGATGTCTTGGCAAGACGAGCTGTCGGAACTGGACCGGACCTTGGCGGAGGGTCGGATCAGCGCCGACGACTACCGCCGTCGCCGGGACGAGCTGCTGGCCTCCGCGAGCAGCGGCAGCGGTCCGGCGCAGCCCCAGGGTCAGCCCGGGCAGGGGCCGTTCGCGCCGCCGTTCCGGTGGGAGGCCACGCCGCCCCAGCAGCAGCCGACCAGCCCCGACGCCACCCAGGTCGTCCAGGCGGGCAAGCCGGTGAACCCCGACGCCACGCAGGTGGTGTCCGGTGGTGCGCGCCCGCCGGCGGACGCCGAACGCACCCAGTACGTGCGCCCCGTCACGCCGCCCGGCGGCATGCCCCAGCAGCCGCAGCAGCAGCCGAACTGGCAGGGCGGCGGCGCCCAGGCGCCGGCCGGTGGCACGCCGTGGGGTTCCGGTGACGGCTTCGGCGGCTACACCGACCCGAACCCGTCCTGGATCGCCCAGGGGCCCGAGGTCTTCGACGAGGACGGCGGCGGCGGCAAGAAGAAGGTCATCGGCATCGTCGTGGCCGTGGTGCTGCTCGCGGGCATCGCGTTCGGCGCGTACATGATCTGGGGCCGCGGCGGTTCCTCGCCCTCGGGCGGCGGCGACCAGACCACCGCGCAGTCCACCACCTCGACCAGCACCACGCCCAGCGCGCCGCCGGACCCGATGCCGATCGGCAAGTTCCCCGGCAAGGTCACCCAGAACAAGAACGTGACCGCGTTCACCGCCGTGCCGGGCCTGAAGTACCTGCTGGACTCCGAGACCCAGGCCTACACGACCGCCGGCGCGGGCAAGGCCAAGCTGGTCCAGTTCACCCTCGACGGCGGCGCGCAGGGCGTGATCCTGATCGTCGAGGCCTCCGACGCCACCGCGGCGAACGCGGCGGCCACGGCGCTGCACGAGATCCAGCTCGGCAACAGCATGGCCCCGTTCAAGGAGGCGCCCGCCACCGTCCTGGTGGGCCAGATCGACGCCGCCAACGGCGGCAACGCCCGGGTCCGCGGCCACTACGGCAGCGAGGGCATGATCGTCCGCGTGGACGTCTCCGCCCCGACCCTGGCCGCCGCCCAGAAGGGCTTCACCGAGGTCCTCGACGCCCAGCTGAAGGTGCTCAAGGCCGATGGCTGACCGCCCCACCCGCGTGACCACGTGCACCGTGGTCGCGCGCAACTACCTGCCCGCCGCCCGCGTCCTCGCCGCCTCCTACCTGGAGCACCACGAGGACCACGACTTCGTCATCGCCGTCATCGACGCGCCGCGCGACTCCGGCACCGTCCAGGGCCGGCTGCGGACGGTCGGCCCGGAGGCGTTCGGGATCGACCCGGAGGACTACCTCCGGATGGCGACCTCGTACAACGTCACCGAGCTGGCCACGGCGGTGAAGCCGTACCTGCTGCGGGAACAGCGCAAGACCTCCGACGTGGTGATCTACCTCGACCCCGACATCGAGGTGTTCGCCCCGATGCCGGAGCTGGCGGAGCTGGCGATGGCGCACGGGATCGTGCTCACGCCGCACCACCTGCGCCCGCTGCCGCGCGACGGCAAGGACCCCAGCGAAGCCGTGATCATGGGCTCGGGGATCTTCAACCTGGGCTTCGTCGCGACCGGCCCGGGTTCGGAGCCGTTCCTGGACTTCTGGGCCGAGCGGCTGCGGCACGACGCCGTGGTGGCGCCGGAGAAGCAGCTGTTCACCGACCAGCGGTGGGTGGACCAGGTGCCCGCGCTGTTCGACAACCACGTGCTGCGCGACCCCGGTTTCAACGTCGCCTACTGGAACGTGCACGAGCGCCCGGTCGAGCGGGACGCGGACGGCAACCTCACCGCGGCCGGGAAACCGTTGCGGTTCTTCCACTTCTCCGGCTACCGGCCGGAGCGCCCGTGGCTGCTGTCGGTGCACACGCCGGCCAAGCCGCGCGTGGTGCTGTCCGAGCACCCGGTGGTCAAGCAGCTGTGCGACTCGTACCGGGAGTCCTTGCAGGGCAACGGGTACGCCGAGTCGCTGGAGTCGATCCCGTACGGCTTCGCGAAGATGGCCGACGGCACGCGCGTGACCCCGACCGTGCGGACGCTGTTCCGCGAGGCGTGGGTGAAGGCGGAGCGCAAGGGCCTGGACCTGCCGCCGCACGCGTTCGGCCCCGACGGCGGCAAGGCGCTGCGCGAGTGGCTCGCCGGCCCGCCCGACGACGCCCCCGCGGGCACCGTGCTCAACCGGCTCACCGCCGCCGTGTGGGAGGGCCGGCCGGACCTCAGGTCCGCGTTCCCGCGCCCGCACGGCCGCGACGCCAAGCCGTTCCGGGCGTGGTGCCAGACCTCGGGCGTCACCGAGGAGTCGCTGCCGGACTGGGCGCTGCCCCGCGAGCCGGTCGACCCGGCCGAGCCGGGTGACGAGTTCGGCGTCAACGTCGTGGGCTACCTCACCGCGGAGCTGGGCGTCGGCGAGCTGGGCCGCATCGCGCACGACGCGATCGCCCGCGCCGGCGTGCCGATCAGCTCGGTGGTCGAGGACCGCCTGGTGTCCAGCCGCACCGGGATGCCGGAGCCGGGCACCAAGGGCGACCCGCACTACCCGATCACGCTGCTGTGCGTGAACGCCGACCAGACCCAGGCCGTGTTGGAGAACCGTCCGCACGTGGGCCACCACCGGTACCGGATCGGGCTGTGGGCGTGGGAGTTGGAGGAGTTCCCGGGCTGGATGCACTCGGCGTTCCACCTCGTCGACGAGGTGTGGACGATCAGCGAGTTCTGCCGCGAGGCGATCGCCAAGCACACCGACAAGCCGGTGAAGGCGATCCCGATGCCGGTGCGCGACCCCGGCGAGGTCGACCGCGCGGCGCGCGAGCCCGGTGACCCGGTCCGGTTCCTGTTCGCGTTCGACTTCCTGAGCATCGGCGAGCGCAAGAACCCGTGGGGCGTCCTGGAGGCGTTCCAGCGGGCGTTCCCGGGTCGGGACGACGTGCGGCTGGTGATCAAGGCGATCAACGGCAACAAGCGCCCGGACGTGGCCGAGCGGCTGCGGGTGCGCGCGATGGAGGACCCGCGGGTCGAGCTGGTCGAGAAGTACCTGACCGTGCAGGAGCTCAACGACCTGTACGCGTCGAGCACGGCCTACGTGTCGCTGCACCGCAGCGAGGGCTTCGGCCTGACCGTGGCCGAGGCGATGGCCCGCGCGATGCCGGTGATCTCCACCGACTACTCCAGCACCGCGGAGTTCGTGAACCCCAAGGTGGGGTGGCCGATCCCGTACAAGCTGGTCCCGGTCGGCAAGGGCAACGAGCCCTACGAGGCCGACTCGCTGTGGGCCGACCCCGACCTGGACGCGGCGGCGCGCGCGATGCGCGAGGTCGCCGACGACCCGGCCGAGGCGGACCGGCGCGGCCGGGCGGCCCGGGAGCACATCCTGCGGACGCGGTCGATGGCGAACTGCGCCGAGTGGATGCGCGAGCAGCTCAAGCTCGCCTACGACAAGCGCACCACCGCCCGCGCGGGCGTCGCGCCGGGCGTCGGGGTCAACAACCCCCTGCGCCCGCTGCACGACTCGCGCCAGGCGCTGTTGTGGCGCGCCGACGCGGGGGCGGCGTCCCGCACGCCGCTCGCGCCCGCGCTGCGCAAGGCCGTGCTGCGCGCGATCGACCACTACGACGTGCACCAGCGCCGGGTCATGGGCGCGATCGTGGACGGCGTGGAGGGCACGCTGAGCGACGTGGTCGCCCGCCTGTCGGCGCTGGAGACCGCGCAGGAGGCGGCCCGGTACGCGAACAACGGCGTGCGCACCCGCCTGGCCGCCGTCGAGGGTCGCGTGCAGGACCTGAACGGCGTCGAGGACTCGCTGTCGAGCCTGGAGCAGCGGCTGGACGGCAGTCTGGACCGCCTGACCGCGCGCCTGGACGAGGGCGAGCGCAAGGTGTTCGACATGTTCGTGGAACGCGACCGCGCCCACGACGCCCGCGACCAGCGGATCGCCGACCTGACCCGGGACCTGGCGGCCGTGCGCGACGCGGCGCGGCTCAAGCACGCCCCGGTGCCCGCGGGCGCGGACGTCGTCGTGTGCGACGCCGGCGCCCTGCTGCTGCCGGTGGACCGCGTGATGCTGCCGTGGCTGGCGTACTACCGCAGCTGGGAGCACGACGAGGCCGAGCTGATGGCCGAACTCGTCGGCAACGGCACGTTCCTGGACGTCGGCGCCCACGTCGGCTACCACTCGCTGCGCCTGTTGCAGCGGTCCACGGGCGTGGCGTCGGTGGTGGCGGTCGAGGCCAACCCGGTCAACGCCGACTACCTGCGCCGCAACGTCGCCGCCAACCTCCCGCGGGCGGCGGCCGACCTGGTCACCGTCCTGCCGATCGCGGCGTGGGACACCGACACCGAGATCCGCCTGGTCCCGGAGGGCGACAACAGCGGCGACCACCGCGCCCACGACCTCTCCGACGGCACGGAAGGCGGTGTGGTCGTCCCGGCCATCCGCCTGGACACCCTGCCGGAGCTGAAGGACCGCCGAGTCTCCTTGGTGAAGGTCGACCTCCAGGGCCGCGACCACCGGGCCCTCGCGGGCCTGACCCAGGTCCTCGACCGCGACCGACCGCACGTGGTGTGCGAATTCGCGCCGGACGCGATCACGGAACTGGGCGACGACCCGTCCGACGTCCTCCTGGGCTACCGCAAGCTCGGCTACGCGCCGGCCCCGGTCCTCCAGGGCGGCCCGGTCCCCGGCGACCACACCGACGAGGACCTCGTCCGCATGGCGAACGACGCGGAGTCGAACTTCGTCACACTGTGGCTTCGCCCACTCTGAACTGCGGCTACGCGTAACGGGCGCCCCGGGAATTGCGACAATCCCGACGGCGCCCGTTGTCGCGTGCGCCTGGTCTTCGCGAGGGGGGTGTCGAGTGGCGGACGAACGCGCCTCGAAGCTGGGTCCGTTGCTCGTCGTCGCCGTGCTCACGGCGGTGTGCGTCACGGCCTGGGCGGTGTGGGGCAAGCCGGTGCCCGCGAGTGCCTGGAACGTCCCGCCGACCGGTGAGGCCGGCCGGATCGCGGACGACCCCCTGGTGCTGGCCCTGGGCGACTTCGGCGCGCACCCCGGGCCGAACCCCGACGTCCGCGCCTTCGCCAACCTGGTGTCACTGAACTTCCTGCACGAATCGGAGATCGCGATCTACACCGAGGGGGGCGCCGGTCCCGCGCGGCTCTCGGTGGGCGCGGACCTGCCGCGCGGGCGGGTGTTGGCCGCCGTCGTCCGGATGGCCGACCCGGCCGCCGCCCGGCACGCCGCCGACCGCCTGGACCAACTCCAACTCTTGTTCGGCCTGGAGCGCCGGCCCACCGCGCACCGGGTGACCAGGGCGGTGTCCACACCCCCCGGGTCGGAGAACGCGGCCCGGCCGACGGCTCGCGCGCACTACGCCAGCGGCGACCTGCTGGTCCGGATCCAGTGGGACGCCACGTCACCGGAGGGCCTGGCCGACTTCGACGGGCTCCTCGAACGGCAGACGAAGGCGTTGCCCGCCCATGACTGAGACCACCGCGCAGGTCCGCACCGCACCGCTCACCACGCCCGGTCTCCGCGTCGCCGCCGCGGCCGGCCTGTGCCTGCTCGCCTACAGCTACCTGGTCGGGTTGTGGCCGAGTCGCCACGGCTCGACCCCCGAGGTCGTGGCCGTCGTGCGGGCCTGGGTGAACAAGCCGTCCGGGCTCGGCGAGGACTTCGGGTACCTGGGCACCGCGTTGCTGGTGCTGGTGGCCGGGTACGCGATCACCGGTGCCGCGTACACCGGAACCCTCTCCCGAGTGGTTCGAGTGGCCGCTCCGCCGCTGGTGGTCGCGAGTGCGCTCGGCGCGGTCCTGTGGCTGCTCGGCGCGGAGCCGTTGGTCGACGTGGCGGTGGCGGCGCCGATCGTGGCGGTCGTGGTGTTCACCGCGCTGACGGCGGGGTCGCTGCCGTTGCTGCGCCGGTACCCGGTGCTGGCCGTCTTCGTGCTGCTGGAAGTGGCCTGCGTGGTCGCGCTGGTCGGCGGCTGGCTGGGCGGCGACGGCGGGTCCGCGTGGGCGCGCGTGGCCGGGTCGGCGGCGGCCTTGGTGCCGCTGCTCGCGCTGGGGCAGCTGTCGTGGCTGTTCCGGGCCGACCGGCTGCCCGCGGCGCACGGTGTCGGGCTGGGACTGTTCTGCCTGGCGCTGACCGTGCCCGCGGATCTGCTGTTCCCCGAGTACGCCGGGTTCTGGCGCCCGCTCGGCGGGGTCGTGGCGACCCTGCTGTTCCTGATCGCCCTGCCGCGCGGGGAGTCGCTCGCCGCGGCCCGGCCGGTCCGGTTCGTGGCGGACCGGGTCTGGCCGTTGGGCCTGGCCGTGCCCGTGGTCGGCTACCCGGTGCTGGGACTGCTCGCCGCGCTGCCGTTCGGGTTCGCGCTGCCGGTGGCGTTGGCCGCCACGGTCGCCGCCGCGGAGGCCCTGCACCGGAAGACGAGGTGGTCGGAGTGACCGCGACCGCGGAGAGACCCGCGACCGCCACTCGCAAGGACAACTACATGCACGGGCTCGACCTCCTGCGGGTCGTGGGCTCGTGCCTGGTGGTGCTGACCCACCTGGTCGCGTGGTTCCGGGTGTACGACCGGGACATGTGGCTCGTGGACGCGGTCGAGGCGGGCGTGGTGGGCCCGCTGCACATCAACGAGGACATGCACTTCCTCGGCGTGGCGATCTTCCTGGTGGTCAGCGGTGTGGTGGTCACCCACGTCGCGGACCGGGAGTCGCCGGGCCAGTTCCTGCGCCGCCGGATCGTCCGGCTCATGCCCCTGCTGTGGGCGGTGACGCTGGTGGCGTGGCTCGCGCTCCAGGCCGGCGTGCACTACTCGGAGGTCAAGCCGGAGAACGCGGGCATGGGCGCCCTGCTGAGCAACATGGTCCTCGCCGGCTTCTTCACCAAGCCCGCGGTGGTCCTGATCGGCGTGACGTGGACGCTGCTGGTCCAGATCGGCTTCTACGCCTACGTGGCGGCCACCATCCCCGTGCTGCGGCGACAGCCGTGGATCGCCCCGCTGGCCGCGGCGGTCCTGTGCTTCGTGGTCATCCTGTCCACCTTCGACACGAAGGTG
This sequence comes from Saccharothrix sp. CCNWYY140, assembly GCF_037401995.1. NCBI lineage: Bacteria > Bacillati > Actinomycetota > Actinomycetes > Pseudonocardiales > Pseudonocardiaceae > Saccharothrix > Saccharothrix sp. CCNWYY140. Next base: position 151,730 of record NZ_JBBEGC010000003.1, on the reverse strand, counting down.
CGCGCGTTCGGCCAGATCGGCGGGCTGATCGGGTACCTGCCGCTGCTGTGCATCGGCCAGCTCGTGTCCCTGGTGCACTCCCGGAAGATCAGTCCCCTGGTGGGCACCGCGATCGGCGCCGCGCACTTCGCCGTGGTGGTGTGGGTGGACAAGCTGTACCGCTATGCGGGAATGGGCGAAGCGGTGCCGCGCACGCTGTTGATCGCGGTCCTCGTCACGGTGCTCCTGGTGCGGATGGACGGCCCGGTGTGCCGGTCGGCGTTCGTCAAGGCCTGGGCCAAGCGGACGTACGCGGTCTACCTGGTGCACATGCTGGCCATGTACCCGCTGTTCGAACTGCTGGTGCCGCACGTCGACGGCACCCTGCTGGTGGTGCTCGGATTGGTGTCGGTGGCCCTGCTGACCGAGGTGGCGCACCGGTTCGTCGAGGCCCCGGCCGACCGCGCGATCCGGAAGTGGGAACGCCGCCACCGCGAGCGGCGGGCGCCCGACCCGGCGGCCTAGCCGGCGAATCGGCCGACCGGCCGAGTCCGTTCCGTTACGCTCCGGTGCAGACAGTCACTCGGGGGCGGACTGGAGAGGGGCGGACCCCTGGACGCCGAGCAGAAGACGCGCATCGCGTTCATCGACATCGGCCGCGCCGTGGCGGCCCTCCTGGTCTTCTACAGCCACATCGCCGAGCAGTGGGTCGCCAAGCGCGAGGTCGGGCCGACGCCCGTCATCGACGCCATCGACTCGGTGAGCAGCGACGCGATGCACATGGGCGCGCAGGGCATCGGCCAGATCGGTGTGCCGTTCTTCTTCCTGGTCAGCGGGTTCGTGGTCACGCCCATCGCGATGCGCATGGGCCAGCGCAGGTTCACCGTCAACCGGTTGATCCGGGTCTACGTCCCCATGTTCTTCGTGGTGCTGCTGACGGCGCTGGCGATGTGGCTGGGCGTCGAGCCGCTGACCGGCAACCGGCCGGAGCTGTCCTGGTGGACGGTCCTGACCAACATGCTGGTGATCAACTACGTGATCGTCCCGCAGGTCGCGCTGGTGGGTGTCGCGTGGACGCTCATCGTGGAGCTGATCTTCTACGCGCTGCTGGTCCTGCTGCTGCCGGTGCTGCGGCGGTGGGTGTGGTTGGCGATCGCCGTCCAGCTGACCCTGGTGTTCGTCGTGCTGATGAGCGCGCGGCAGTTCGGCCCGTCGTGGTTCCTGTTCGCGGTGAACTTCTCCTACCTGCCCATCCCCATCCTCGGGATGATCGTCTGGGCCACGACCGCCAAGCGGATCCCGCTGTGGCTCGGCGGCGTCCTGGCGAGCCTGGCGTGGGTGCTGTACGTGTTCGCCGACGAGCCCAGCCTGGGCCGGCTGGACCGCTCCTACAGCCTGGCGCTCGCGTGCGCGGTGCTGTTCTTCCTGATGGGCATGTTCGCCGAGCCGAGGCTCAAGGAGCGGAAGGTCTGGGTGGCGCTGTCCGAGCGCAGCTACTCGATCTACCTCCTGCACGGGCTGGTGGCGTTCGCGACCCTGGACCTGCTGCGGCCGGCCGTGCCGCTGGCGCTGGCGATCCCGGTGGCGGTGGCCGCGACGTTCGGCGCGGTGGAGGTGAGCTACCGGTTCGTGGAGCGGCCGAGCCACGTGCTCGCCCGCCGCCTGTCCCGGCCCCGGCCGGCGCCGCCCGAGCCGGAGGAGGTGGTGCGCGAGGTCGAGCGGGGGCTGGCCGAACTCCGGGCCGAGCAGTCCGCGCGGCCCGCGGCCGACGAGGACTCGGTGGACTGGCCGGAGGCGGAGGAGGCACCCGCCGAGGTGGAGGAGACGCGCGTGGAACCGCCGCCGGTGGCACCACCGCCGCTGCCCCCGCGCCGCCGCCTCGCGGCACGCCCGGTGCGGACGCCGGTGGACGAAGTCCCGGCGGAGCGCACCGAGGAGATCCAGCGGCCCCAACCCCGGGTCCCGACCGTCGAGCACCCCACGCAGGTCATCGACGCGGTGGTCGAGCAGCCGGAACCGCGAAGACGCCGCCACAACGACGGCACCGCCGCCGTGACGGTCCAGTCCCTGCTCGCCGAGCGGGCGCGCGAGGGCCGCGACCGGGACCGCCGCTAGCGCCGGGGCTTCGCCGCCAGTTCGGCCGCGATCGCCTCGACCACGGCGGGCTTGAACAACGGGTACACGCCGCCGACCAGGTTGCGCTCGGCCGCCACGACGACGATGACGTCGGTCTCCGCGAGCAGCCGGCTCAGGGCCTGCGGGTCCTTGTTGGCGCCCTCGACGTGCTGGATCCAGGCGTCGCCGAACGCGTTCGCCACGTACGGCGACGAGTAGTAGCCGAACGAGTCGCCCACGATGCTCGCCTTCAGGTTCAGCACCCCGGGGACCACGTCCTGGGTGAGGTGCTTGGGCTCGCGGTCCTCGAACGGCGGCGGCATGACGTGTTCGGTCTTGCCGTCCGGCGCGATGGAGTGGCTCGGGACGGGGTCGGTGGCTTCGCGGCCGAGCAGCGTCGCCAGGTCGCCCGGACGGTCGTGGGTGGCCACCTCGGCGACCTTCCACGTCTTCGTCGTGCCGGGCTTGACCGTCTCGGCGACCGCCTTGGCGAGCACCAGGCTGCCGTCGTGCGTCCAGTGGCTGTCGGTCTTGGAGTACGCCGACGTGCCTTCGCGCCGCTGCGATTCCCGCAGTCCCGGCCGCAGGTCCAGCACGCCCGGCTTGGTGACGACCTTCTGCCAGAACTGGTCGCGCGCGGCCTGGGCGCAGCCCTTGCCGAAGTAGCGGGACGGGAGGTGGTCGGCGACCATCGTGCTCTTGTTCGGCGCGACCGCGAGGATGAACTTCCGACCCGACGACTCGACCGCCGTGCGCAGTTGGTCGATGCGGGCGAGCGTGTCCGCCGGCGGCACGGTCGGCTCGCACGCGAGCTTGATGTCCGAGCCGAGGAACAGCCAGTCGTCCTTGCCCTCCACGACGTTGGCGAACGCGGTCGGCTCGGGCTTGTCCAGGGACGGGTCCTTCGGCGGCGGGGTCGTCTGGACCGGGCCCGCCGGGCCCTGGGGGCGTTCGAACTTGGGGGCCTCGCCGAAGACGCCGCGGCTGATGCCGTCGGCGGCGGCGACCGCGTGGTCGCGGAGGGGGAGGTGGTCGCTCGCCCACTTCTCCATGCCGGTGAAGAAGCCCCAGCCGTCGGTGATGGACGGGAACTCCGCCAGCTTGCGGTTCTCGAACTCCGCCGGGCGCACGCCGACCGCGAGCATCGCCAGCGGCAGGAAGAAGTACAGGACCGCGGCATAGCGCGCGGTGCGTTGCCGTGCGCTGTGCCGCGGTCTGTAGAGGGCGTGTTCGACGGGCAGGAAGGACTCGGGCAGAGCCGGGAGGGACGTCGACGTCCGCTTCGAGGACTCGGCCTGGTCGGTGCTCACCCCGTGAGGGTAAACGTCCCGGGGCACGGGGTGAGCGGGTTCGGGCCGCTACGCGGCGTGCGTCACGCCAGGCCGGCCTTGCGCGACTCGACCGCGATGTCGTTGTCGACCATCATCGCGACCAGCTGGTCGAAGTCGACCTCCGGCTTCCAGCCCAGCTGCTCGTGCGCCTTGGAGGCGTCGCCGACCAGCAGGTCCACCTCGGCCGGGCGGAAGAAGCGCGGGTCCTGGGTGACGTGCTTCTCCCAGTCCTCGATGCCGGCGTGGGTGAAGGCGGCGTTGACGAAGTCGCGGACGCGGTGGGTCTTGCCGGTGGCGATGACGAAGTCGTCGGGCTCGTCCTGCTGGAGCATCTGCCACATGGCCTGCACGTAGTCGCCGGCGAAGCCCCAGTCGCGGCGCGGCTCGAGGTCGCCCAGCACCAGGGTGTCCTGGAGGCCCAGCTTGATGCGCGCGACCGCGTTGGTGATCTTGCGGGTCACGAACTCCAGGCCGCGGCGCGGGGACTCGTGGTTGAACAGGATGCCGGAGCAGGCGTAGAGGCCGTAGCTGTCCCGGTAGTTGACGGTGATGTCGTGCCCGAAGACCTTGGCCACGCCGTAGGGCGAGCGCGGGTAGAACGGGGTGGTCTCGCGCTGCGGGGTCTCGCGGACCTTGCCGAACATCTCCGAGCTGGACGCCTGGTAGAAGCGGATCGGGTTGTTCTGGCTGCCGCCCGCCATGCGGATGGCCTCCAGCATCCGCAGGACGCCCAGGCCGGTGACGTTCGCGGTCAGCTCCGCCTGCTTGAAGCTCATCGCCACGAACGAGATGGCCGCGAGGTTGTAGACCTCGTCGGGCTGGGTCTGCTCCAGGGCCGCCACCAGGCTCGGGAGGTCCTGGAGGTCGCCGGACACCAGTTCGACGAACGGCATCTCTTGCTGGATGAGTTCGACTCGGGGGTTGTTCTGGCCCTTGACCAGGCCGAACACCTCGTAGCCCTTGCTGTTGAGCAGCTCGGCGAGATACCTGCCGTCTTGACCGGTGATACCGGTGATCAATGCACGCGCCACCGCGCAAGGATGCCACGGGCGGGTTGTCCGCCCGCCCGCGCCCCCTCACCCGATGTGGCGAGTTCGCCGAGGTAGGGGTTCGATCATGGTCCGCCGCGGCAACCCCCGCGCCATGCGCCGCGTCTGTAGAGGTGACCCCGATCCACCCGATGAAGCCGGAGTGCGGCCATGTGGTTGGCTGTGAGCCTGGTCACTTTGGGGGCGGTCGCATTTTCCGTGCGAACCGTTCGGGTGCTGCGGTCCGTACAGAAAACGGACCGGAGTCACCCGCCCATTGGGACAACAACGTCCACCTAGGCCCTATGGGGGATTGTGCGCTTGCCGTACGATCTTTTTCGGGTCACACGACCTGTGCCTGCTAGGGGACCTCACAACAGAGGTAGGTGCGTCATGGATCTCGCACTGAGCAAGGTGATCGAGCTGCGCGAGAGCGGTTTCCAGTTCCTCCACCTCCGGGACGAGGACGGGCAGCTCGATCGCATCATGGCGTTCAAGCAGCGCAGAGGGTTCATCGACTCGATCCTGTTCTGGTCCGAGACGGAGGCCCGCGCAGGCCGTCTACCTGCGGTTCGGGACTCGACGCGGGCCGCGCAGGCGGTCTGGATCTACGAGGGCCCGCTCGTGGAGGCGGTCGACCGGCTGCTCGACCTGCCGGAGCCGGGTACGCGGAACGCGCCGACGCTGATGAAGCGGACGGCCTCCGACCTGGCCGTGGTGACGACTCTCCCGTTCAAGCTGAAGTTGCCGCCGGGCGCCATCGCCTGACGTCTACGCAACAGTTGCGCAGCCCCGCGTGGAGAACGCGGGGCTTGTGGCCGTGGTGACGGAGCGTACATTATCCCGCGCTTTCGCTTGCATTGCGTGACGAGAATATGCACCCTTTCACTGCGCTCACGACAATGTTGCGAGCCAATGCCACCAATACTCCGGGTTACGACGGGGATAACAATTGCTCATACCATCAGGTTATGCCCTGCGCGGTATCACCAATCCCGATTCGTAGGCCAGCACGACCAGTTGCGCCCGGTCCCGCGCACCCAGCTTCGTCATCACCCGAGAGACGTGGGTCCGGGCCGTCGCCGGGCTGATGACCAGGTGATCGGCGATCTCGTCGTTCGACAGACCGCCCGCGACCAGGGTCAGGACCTCCCGCTCCCGGGCGGTCAGCTCGCGCAGCGCCGCCGGGTCCGGGCGCCGGTGCTCGGGCCGGGCCGCGAACTCCTCGATCAGCCGCCGGGTCACACTCGGGGCCAGCAGGGCGTCACCCTGCGCGACGACGCGGAGCGCGTGCAGCAACTCGACCGGGTCGGTGTCCTTGAGCAGGAACCCCGAGGCGCCGCTCTTGAGCGCCTCGAACACGTACTCGTCGACGTTGAAGGTGGTCAGCACCAGCACCTTCACGTCCGGCAGCTCGGCCTTCACCTGCCGGGTGGCGGCCAGGCCGTCGGTGCCGGGCATCCGGATGTCCATCACCACCACGTCCGGGTGGTGCTCATGCGCCTGCCGGACCGCCTCCGCGCCATCGCCCGCCTCGCCGACCACCTCGAACCCGTCCTCGGTGTCCAGCAGCAGCCGGAAACCCGCCCGGACCAGCACCTGGTCGTCGGCCAGCACCACCCTGATCATGACTGCCCTCCCACGGCAGAACCGCACGCACCTCGAACCCGCCCCCGGGGTGGGGACCGGCGGCGAACCGCCCGCCCAGCGCCTCCACCCGTTCCCGCATGCCCCGCAACCCGGTGCCCGAGCCCTGCCGGCCGCCGTGCGCGCCCGACCCGTCGTCCCGGACGGACAGCTCCAGGGCGTCCTCGGTCCGGGTGAACGCGATGGTGACCGCCGTGGCGTCGGGCGCGTACCGCATCGCGTTGGTCAGCGACTCCTGCACCACCCGGTACGCGGCGGCGTCGACCGGCGCGGGCAGCTCGCCCGGCTCGCCGACCACGTGCGCCTTCGGCACCGGCCCGACCAGCTCGTCGAGCCGGCGCAGCGACGGCACGGGCGCGGTGCCCTCGCCGGTGCGCAGGACGCCGAGGGTCGCGCGGAGGTCCTCCAGGGCATGCCCGGACGCCTCCTTGATGGCCTTGAGCGCCTTCACGGCCTCCTCGGGGCGCCGGTCGGCGACGTGCGCCGCGACCCCGGCCTGGACGTTGATCATCGCGAGGCTGTGCGCGACCACGTCGTGCACCTCGCGGGCGATGCGCAGCCGCTCTTCCTCCACCTGGAGATCCCGACGCTCGACCTTGCGGATCCGGCGCAGCGACAGCAGCGCGATCGCCGGCGCGACGATCAGCGGCCCCCAGTGCCCGGTCACGTAGTACAGCCACGTGGACCCGCCGGTCACGGCCACCACCGCGACCGGGAAGCGCCGACGCCACAGCAGCGGGACGAACGTCGCCCCGAACCACACCCACGCCAGCCAAGCCACGAGCCGACCGTACGGGAGGACACCCGGCCTGGACATCGGTCCGCAGGCGGGCGCGCGGCCTACGTCAGCGGACGTACGCGCCACCGGGACGGGTGAAGAAATCCACTCGCGAGAGTTAGCGAGCTTGAACCGGACACCCGGATTGCGAAACTTTCCCGCCCATGAACCTCAGGAAGACCATCTCGGGGGCCGCCGTCGCCCTCGGCAGCGCCGCCGTCGTGCTCGGCCTGGGCGGCACCGCGCACGCGTCGGGTGTGGACCTCCAGAGCGACCCGACGCTGGACACCGAACTGGGCAAGATCGGCGGGGTCGGCAAGCTCGCCAGCGCCGACACCAACGACCCCAACGGCAAGTTCCAGCTGGTCAACCAGCAGCGGCCGGACGTCAAGGCGGTCGTCACCGACCTCGACACGCAGCAGGTCGGGGCCATGCTCGGCTACGGCAAGCAGGACCCCACGTCGCACATCGACACCGGCCTGGGCATCTGACCCACGCCCCACCAGCCGGAACGGTCCCGGCCCCCTCCCCCTCGGGTCGGGGCCGTTCCAACCCAGTCCCCACCGGTTCCGGCGCGCCTAGCGGCCGACCGCGTACCCCTGGTTGCCCCGCGGGTTGGCCGCGGCCCGCAGGAAGCCGTCCCGGGAGTCCCGGGCCACGGCCGACATGCGGCCCAGCGTCCACGCGCCCGCCTCGACCACGTGGTGGCCGCGCGCGCCCAGCTCCGCAAGCGCTTGTGCACCCAGCCTGGTCTCGGCGACCAGCTCGCCCGGCGTCCAGCCCCGTGGCGCGAACGAACTCGGGAACGCGTTCGTGTGCCACATCGGCGAGTCGATCGCCTCCTGGAGGTTCATCCCGCCGGCGGTGTGCGCGAGCCAGAACGCGAGCTGCCACTGGTCCTGCTGGTCGCCGCCGGGCGTGCCGAACGCCAGCGCGGGCAGGCCGTCGCGCAGCGCCAGCGACGGCGACAGCGTGATCCGGGGCCTGCGGCCGGGCGCCAGGGAGTTCGGCAGGCCCTGGTCCAGCCAGAACATCTGCGCCCGGCTGCCCAGGCAGAACCCGAGCGACGGGATGGTCGGCGACGACTGGAGCCAGCCGCCCGACGGGGTCGCCGACACGACGTTGCCCCACCGGTCCACGACGTCGACGTGCACGGTGTCGCCGCGCGACACCCCGGTCCGCTCGACGGTCGGCTCGCCCAGCGCGCCGCCGCCGCGCTCCTGGCCGGCGGCGTCGTGGCCCGACCGGATGTGCTCGGGCAGGACGACCCGCCGCCCGCCCGGCGACCCGGGCCGCAGTTCCAGCGAGGCCGTGTCGCCGACCAGGGCGCGGCGCTCGGCGGCGTACTCGCGGGACAGCAGCACGTCCAGCGGCACGTCACCGGAGTCGCCGTACCAGGCCTCGCGGTCGGCGAACGCGAGCTTGGCGCACTCCACCGCCAGGTGAACGGTCTCGGCCGTGGGCACCCCGTCCACGTAGGACAGCCGGTCGCTGAAACCTTCCAAGAGCAGCAGTTGCTGGAGCAGCACGGGTCCCTGCGACCAGCCGCCGACCTTCGCGACGGTCCACTCGCCGAACTCCACCGCGACCGCGTCCTCGTAGGTCGCCTGCCACGACGCCATGTCCTCGCCGGTCAGCACGCCCGCGTGGTCGCGGCCGGACTCGTCGCGGAACGCCGTCTTGCAGAACTCGTCCACCTGCGCCGCCACGAACCCCTGCGACCAGGCCCGGCGCGCGGCCTCGATCTGGGCGTCGCGGTCCGACCCGGCGGCCTCGGCGGCGGCCAGCAGCCACTCCCAGGTGTCGGCGAGCTTCGGGTTGCGGAACCGCGACCCGGGCGCCGGCGGCTTCCCGCCGGGCAGCCACAGCTCGGCCGACGACGTCCAGTGGTCGCGGAACAGGTCCGCGACGGTGTCCACGACCCCCGACACGCGCTCCAGCAGCGGGAACCCGTCGCGGGCGTAGCCGATGGCGTGGTCGAGCACCTCGCGCAGCGACTTGGTGCCGTAGTCGCGCAGCAGCGTGAGCCAGCCGTCCCACGCGCCCGGCACGGTCGCCGCGAGCAGCCCGCTGCCCGGCACCAGGTCCAGGCCCAGCGACCGGTAGTGCTCGGCGGTGGCGCCGGCGGGCGCCACGCCCTGCCCGGCCAGCACCCGCGGCGTCGACTCGCCGGCCGCCGCGAACACCACGGGCACCTCGCCGCCCGGTCCGTTCAGGTGCGGTTCGACGACCTGGAGGACGAAGCCCGCCGCAACGGCGGCGTCGAACGCGTTGCCGCCGTCCTCCAGCACCGCCATGCCCGCTCCGGAGGCGAGCCAGTGCGTCGAGGCGACCATGCCGTGGGTGCCGACGAGTTCGGGTCGGGTGGTGAACACGCCCGACAACCTAACCGGGTGTCACCCGGTTGGTTAACCCGGCTAACTAAATCGTGTCCTGATGGTTCAGCCTCTCTTCAGCTGCGCCCAGCTGGTGGGAGCTGTGGTCAGCTCGTGGCGGCTGGGGTCAGCCCGCGGTCGCGGGCAGCTTGCGGCCGAGACCCTCGCGGACCAGGCCGGCCCGGCGCAGGGCGTCCTCGTCGAGGTGGTTGCGGGTGTCCAGGACCAGCACGCCGTTCATCAGGCCGGCCACCCGCGCCCAGTCCAGCGTGCGGAACTCGGGCCACTCGGTGAGCAGCACGACCGCATCGGCGTCCCGCACCGCCGAGTACGGGTCGTCCACCACCGTCATGCCCACCAGCGGCTCGCGGATCTCCGGGTCGTGGGCCACCAGCTCCGCGCCCTCGAACGCCAGCAGCTCCGCCACCGCCAGTGCCGGCGAGTCGCGCAGGTCGTTCGTGCCCGCCTTGAACGCCAGCCCCAGGATGCCGATGCGCGCGCCCGCGAGAGTGCCGCCCACCGCGTCCCGCACCTTGTCCACGACCCGGCGCTGCTGCCGGTGGTTGGTGTCGATGGTGGCCTTGACCAGCGAGAAGTCCACGCCGACGGACTCGGCGATCTGGACCATCGCGTGCGTGTCCTTGGGCAGGCACGACCCGCCCCAACCCGGTCCCGGCTGGAGGAACGACTGGCCGATGCGCCGGTCGTAGCCCATGCCGTCGGTCACCGACGACACGTCCGCGCCGACCAGCTCGCACAGCTCGGCCACCGCGTTGACGTAGGACAGCTTCATCGCCAGGAAGCAGTTGGCCGCGTACTTGACCATCTCCGCGCTCGCCGCGTCCATCAGGACGGTGGGCGCGCCCAGCTTCGCGAACAGCGCCGCGACCCGCTCGGCGGCCTGCGGGGAGTCCGAGCCGACGACGATCCGGTCCGGGTGCAGGAAGTCGCGCACCGCGCTGCCCTCGCGCAGGAACTCGGGGTTGGACACCACCGCCACGTCCTCGCGGCCCAGCAGCTCGGCGACCCGCTGCGACGTGCCGACCGGGACCGTGGACTTGCACACCACGACCGTCCCGTACGGCAGCACCTCCCGCAGGTCCCGGGCCACCGACTCGACCGCCGAGAGGTCCGCCGCGCCGCCCGCCCCCATCGGGGTCGGCAGGCACAGGAACACCACCTCGGCGTCCGCGACGGCTGTCGCCACCTCGGGCGTGAAGTGCAGGCGGCCGGCCGCCTGGCCCTCCCCGACCAGCTCGGTGAGGCCGGGTTCGAGGATGTCCACCTGCCCGGCGCGCAGTCGGGACACCTTCAGGACGTCGACGTCCGCACACACGACCTGGTGACCGAGGGAAGCCAGGCAGGCTCCCGTCGTCAGGCCCACGTAACCCGTTCCCACGACCGCGATCCGTCGGACGAACATGCGTGTGACGGTCGCAGCCGAAGTTTGCCGTGGGTCAAACACCAGTTGTATGCGGAGAGTGAGGTGGGTAGTCCCCTGGGTGTACATCGACACCCCTCTGGCGGCGGACGCGCCACCGGGTGGCCGGCGGGCATCGTTCAGGTATGGAACTCCTGCTGATCACGCTGCTGTTCGCGGGACTGGCGCTGCTCGCGGCCGTGCCGTTGGTCGCAATGCTGCACCTCTCCGCGCACAAACCGCTGAACGACCGTTAACCTCCCTTTCCGGCACAGCGGCCGGGTGATGGAGGTTGGCATGAAGATCGAGGGAACCGCGGCGGTCGTCACCGGCGGTGCGTCCGGCTTGGGCTTGGCGACCGCGCGGGCACTGGCCGCGAAGGGCGCCGAGGTGTTCGCCCTGGACCTCAAGGTCGACGGCGCCCCGGAGGTCGAGGGCGTCACGTACCTGGCCGCCGACGTCACCTCGGAGGAGGACGTGCAGTCGGCCGTCGACACCGCCGCCGGCTCCGGCAACCCCCTGCGGATCGCGGTGAACTGCGCCGGCATCGGCCCGTCCACCAGGACGGTCGGCAAGTCCGGCCCTCACTCCCTGGACCTGTACCGCAAGGTCATCGACGTGAACCTGGTCGGCACCTTCAACGTGCTCCGCCTGACGGCGGCGGCAATGGGCAAGACCGAACCGCTCGAACACGGCCAGCGCGGCATCGTGATCAACACGGCGTCCATCGCGGCGTTCGACGGCCAGATCGGCCAGGTGGCCTACGCGTCCTCGAAGGCAGCCGTCGTAGGCATGACCCTCCCGGCCGCCCGCGACCTGTCGTCGGTCGGCGTCCGCGTGATGACCATCGCGCCAGGCATCGTCGACACCCCCATGCTGGCAACGGTCTCCGAGGAGTTCCGGGCGGGCCTGGCGGCGGGCGTGCCGTTCCCGAAGCGCCTGGCCCTGCCGGAGGAGTACGCCCAGCTGGCCGTGTCGATCGTCGAACACGACTACCTGAACGGCGAAGTCATCCGCATGGACGGCGCCCTCCGCATGGCCCCCCGCTAACCCTCACTCCCGCACCCGCCCCGTTCACCCCGGACCCGCGCACGTCGGCGGGCGGCACATGCGAGCTCGCGGTCCCTGGGGCAGCGCACCTCGAACCCGCGCACCCCAGGGGCAGCACACCCGGCTCGGCTCACCCCGGCTCGGCTCACCCCGGCTCGGCTCACCCCGGCTCGGCTCACCCCGGCTCGGCTCACCCTGGCTCGGCCCACCCCGGCTCAATGCTCTCGCCGGCCGGGCCGGGATGGGCCGGAGCGTTGCCTGCCGTGGTCCCGCGCTCCTTGTTTACGGGATGCGCGAGTTGCCGATCGGTTCCCAAACCGACATGTCACACGATCGAGTGATAGGTCCGAAGATCACCACGCAACGACCCTACCAGCGACGATGCGCCAAAACGGCTCCTCGCCGCTAAGCACTTCCCGACCGTCCCTCAGAGGTCGCCGGCGAAGGGCAGGTTGTTCATGGCGTCCGACGTCATCCACTCGCGCAGGGCGTGCGTGGCCCGCACGTCGTCCTCGTTGTACTCCAGCAGTCGTCGTCGTTGAGCCGGGTTCGGGGGTGCGCCGTCCATGCCGACCGCGTCCCGGTACCAGCGCATCGAGTTCTCGCCGCCGGCCTCCGGGTCGCGCCACGCGAAGCCGGCCACGGGTGCGATGGTCTTCAGGCCCTTGCCGTGGGCGCACAGGAACTGCTCCTGCACGATGCCGAACAGGTCCACCCACGAGTCCGACGAGATGAACTCCTTGACCTGGCCCACGGTCGGGATCCCCGGACGGCCCTTGAACCGCTCCGCCGACCCGATCAGCCACCGGTTCTCGGCCAGCTCGTTGTAGCAGTACGCCCGGAACGTCAGGCCCCGGGCACGGGCGCGCAGGCGGATCCCGGTCAGCCAGCCCCAGAACTCCGCGAACGACCTCGCCTCGTCGTCGCACGGCAGCGGGTCCCAGGTGGCGAAGGCGCGGTAGCCGTGTTCCTCGCCGACGTCGGCGCCCGACAGCCAGCAGCCCCACATGTACGCGCCCAGGTCGCCGAAGCTCTCCATGTCGACGTCCACCTCGACGTCGGCGCGCGGCACGTCCATGTACGGCACTCGGCGCACGACCGTGAGGTCCCGCAGCCACGCGCGGGCCAACACCACGGCGTCCGAATGCAGCATCCCCACCAGCGGGGTGGCGGGCGGGTCGTGCGGGTCGAGTGCGGCCAGGTCGTCCACTGTGGACACTCCGGCCTTGCGCAGCGCCACCGCGTCCTCGCCGCGCACGACCAGGCTGACGTCCCGCGCCGACCGCAGGTCGACCTCGCACACCGGCCACCACGGGCAGCTGCGGCACTCGACGATCCGCGACGGCCGGGCGAGCGGGGTGGCGCCGTTGAGCGCCGCCGCCGCGACGGCGAGCCGGTCGGAGAAGCGGGAGTCGTACTCGGCCAGCGCGGTCCGGCCGCCGGGCCACGTCGGGGCCTCCAGGTCGTGCCACACCACGACGTCGCCGTCCATGCCGACCACGCCGCCGTACGACCGGCCCCGCACGGCGTACCCGGACGCCTGGAGCTGGCGCTGGGCGTGCGCGAGCCGGAGCTGGTCGCGCGGCTGGGGGCGGACCTTGCGGAGCGGGTCGACGCGCGCGCCGCCGGGCAGCGGGTGGGACAACGGGGACGTGCGCGCGCCCGAGCCGGGGTCGGTGACCTTGTGCCGCACGACGAGCACCGGGACGTACCCGGACGCGTCCTTGACCAGCAGGTCGATACCGCCGCGCCGGCCGCCGCGCTCGTCGCGGGGCAGGGCGGCGCCCCAGATGTAGGGGACGCCCGCCTCCATCGCGGACGCCGTCACGCGCTCGCGGTCGGCCGTCGGCACGTCGTGCGGGATCTCCATGAGGTCCGAGCCGACGACCCGACCGAGGGCGGCGGCGACCGCGCGGCGGTGCTCGGTGGCGTCGGCCTTGCGGAGCTGGCCGGTGGGGTCCGGGGCCGCCTTGGGGGCGTCCCGCATCGCTGGATCGTGTTCGAGGTGCACCCGCCGCCGGCAACGAGTGACCACGCCGGCGTCCAGCTGCACCTGGGAAGTCACAGCTGAAGCGTATGACGACGCACCGACACTTGTACCGGCAACCTCACGGACGGCAGTGGATCTTTTGTGCGCGGACCCGCTCCGACCTCTAGTGTTCGGGTGGAGTGTCTGGAGGTGGCGCGCGCGATGGCACGCGAACGGAGCAAGGGCTTGACCCCCGGCAGGGCCAAGAACCTCGTCGGGGTGGCGAAGGTCGTCGCGCCGGCGCTGATCCCGGTGGTGGCACCGCTCGCGGCCCGGGCGGCGGCGCTGGTGGGCGACCGCTTCGACCACTACCGCGCGCGCCGGCTCGGCGTGCCGGTCGACCAGCTCACGCGCTACTCCGGCCGGGGCGCGCGGCTGCACGCCCGCATCACGGGCTTCGCCGAGGCCCTGGACCAGCTCAAGGCCACCGACCGGCCGTTCGTGGAGGCCACGGAGACCCGGTTGGCGCAACTGCTCGCGGCGGTGCGGGCATCCGAACGCATGCCCGCACCGCGCCGCAAGGCCGCGCACCGGGCCGTCAGCACCGACCTGGACGCGCTGGAAGCCGAGCTGCTCAAGCGTCTCGGCGTGTCCTGAGGGTCATGTCCGCCGGATGGCGTCGACGGTCGCCGACACCCGGCGCTGCTGTCTGATCGAGATCACCGAAGCCAGTAAGAACCCCCCGGTGGCGGCTATCGCGCTGGCGGTGGCGGGGGACGAGGTCGGGCGGTCCTCGGTGATCGTGCCCAGCACGATCCAGGCGCCGAGCGCGAGCCCCAGCACCACCGCCAGCACGATCAGCGCCCCGGCGAGCCACCGGCGCCTGCGGGGTCGTGGGCGTTCGAGGTCCGCTCGGGGGAGGCGCACCGTGTCCTCGTCGTCGGGTTCCGCGTCGACGACCGGTTCGACGCCCCCGACCGCGGGGTCGTCGACCGGGGCGAGCGGCGCCTTGGCCGCCTGGCCACCCGCCTTCTGGTCCGCGGCGCGCAGCTCGCGCCACAGCCGCCAGACCCGGTCCACCTGGTGCTCGGTCAGCCCGGCGGCTGCGCACAGCGCCCTCACCCGCTCCCCCTTCGTGGGCAGCACGGTGTTGGCCTCGTCGAGCAGGCGGTAGGCGCTGCTGGTCGGGATTCGCGCCTCCCCGGCGAGTTGGTTGCGGTTGAGCCCGGAGTTGGCGGCGATCAGCCGCAGCAACGCCATGAACTCCGGCACGGTGCGCGCCTGCAACGCCGAGTCCGGCGTGGCGTCGGCCGGCGGACGGGGGCGGACGGGGTCGTCGGCGGCCGAGCCCGCGGTGCCGGGCGGCGGGATCGGCTCGTCCGGCAGGACCCGGACCGCGCGGTCGGTGTCGCGACCGCCGCGCCCGCCGCCCGTGCTCTGGGGGAACCGGGTCATCGCGCGGGCCATCACCTGGTGCAGCTCGAACAGGCGTCGGCGTTCGGCCTGGTCCTGGACGCACACGTGGGCCCGGTACGCCGGCCACGGCAGCAGTCGGGTCTGGCTCACGGCGCCGAGCACCTCGACGCTGTGCCGCTGCCCGCTGGACGCGGCCATGTAGCGGCTGTGGAACTCCTCGATCGAGGTGAGGAGCGCCGCCGTGTGCTCCAACCGGCTGACGTTGCCGTTCACGACGCGCTCACGGTCTGGCCGGTGCCGGTGTCGCCGGCGCGGCCTTCGTCGGGGGCCAGGGCGTGCACCGCCGCTCGGCGCAGGGCGTACACCGCGGGCCCGGCGGAGGTGAGCAGCAGGACTCCCGCCAGGCCGGCGAGGGCGAGCCCCAGGGCCGCGACCGGCGCCTGCCCGAGCGTGATCAACAGGGTGGTGAACCCGAAGACGAACAACGTGATCCACACGTGTTGGCTGGTCAGGCCGCGCCGGGCGGGCGGGGACGGACGGTCGGGACCGACGGTCGCGACACTGCTGAGCCGGGGCATCCCGGTCTCCTTCCTGGGTCGGCGACGCGGCCGTCCCCGCTGTGGGGGAACGACCAGGCCGCCTGCAAGTGGGTCAGCCGGAGCTGTGGGGGGTGGTCCGTCGGATCGGCTCGCAGTTGCCCCTGCGTACCAAAAACTTCATCTTCAGGACTACATCATCCTCGCACCGGTGTTCGAGTGCTCGCAAATCCTCGGTCGCGTGTCGCGCGTGACTTCACCGCACGAGCCGCTTCCCACGATTTCCCACGACTTCGGGGTCGCCGAAGCGGTCGTCGACCGCCGGCGGCGCGGCAGCCACGCAAGAAGCGGAAAAGATGAGGTCACTGACTTTCCCACGGTTCCAACGGGTTCCAATTCGTGCCGAACAGCGGGACGGAACCCAGCGGATTAGGTAATCTTGCCGACGCCGACGGGCGGCGCTCGATCGCGATATCGCGCACCGCCCCCCTGGGCGTCGCTGATGGGTCAGCCGGAGCGCGGGGAGGGTGGCCGCTCTTGCCCGAGCGGTCACACGGCCGTCCGGTTCTCGTCGTGCACCATCGCGTGCAGGACGAGAACCGGACACCTCACCCGTGGTCGCCGCTGTGGGCGGCGTCGCCGGTTTCCGGCTGCCGGTCCTCGACCGGACCCGCGTCCTCGTCACGAACGGCCATCGAGAGCCGTTGTTTCACGTACAAGGTGCGGTAGCCGATCGACACCTTGCCCTCTTTGTCCAGTTTCTTCAGCACCTTGTGCACCGCGGGCTGCGAGGCGCCGATGGCCGCCGCGAGGTCGTTCTGGGTGAGCCCGAGGTCGAACAGCACCCAACCCTCGGACGTCCGCGAACAGGACTGGCTCTGCTGGTCGAGGAACGCCACCAGCCGGTTCTCGACGGCGAGCGGCGCGTAGGCCAGCGAGCGGTCGCGCAAGTCCACGTCGTCGGCGAGCCCGACGGACATGGACAGGGCCACGGCCGGGTTCGAGCGGACGAGGTTGACGAACGTCGTGCGCGGCACGACCTTCAGCGTGGCGTCCTTCGCCACCGTGTACGAGAGGTGGGCGGGCCGGCCGCGCACGGCGTCCGCCACCCCGAGCACGTCACCCCTCTTGTGGACGGAGAGCAGCATCGGCGAGCTGTCCGGTTGGGCCGAGCGCAGCGCCTTCACCACACCGCCGGTCACCAGGAACACCGGCGCCTGCGCGGCACCCTGCTCCACCAGGGTGGTTCCGCTGTCCGCCGTGACCTCCCGCCCCAGGGCCGCGAGCTCGGCG
The DNA here is from genome assembly GCF_037401995.1 of Saccharothrix sp. CCNWYY140. Lineage (NCBI taxonomy): Bacteria > Bacillati > Actinomycetota > Actinomycetes > Pseudonocardiales > Pseudonocardiaceae > Saccharothrix > Saccharothrix sp. CCNWYY140. Next base: position 134,793 of record NZ_JBBEGC010000003.1, on the reverse strand, counting down.
GCGAGCAACGACGGTGGCGCTTCGCCCGCGGTGGTCGAGTCGCGTTGGCGCGGCAGCACGGGTCGCGGAGGGACCGCGGCGGCGTCCCTCATCGTCGCCCCCGCGGTCCCGACCGATCCGAGTCGGGCTTCGGGGCGCGCGTCGGTGACGCACCGGCGCATCCGGACATGAAGTTTTCCCTTCCCCAGCTGCCGAGTTCAGGTCCGTGCTCGACGGAGTGCGCCCTGGTAGTCGGGCACTGTTCGCACGGGTGCGAAAGACTGTATGGGGTCGGCGACCAGGCAGGAAGACGAGATGTAAGGGATATGAAAGAGCGTGCCGATTCCCATTGGCCGGCACTCGGCGATCGTCACCGACCGTGACACCAGCCGAGTTCGACTTGCGATCATGACAAGCGTGTGATTCGTGCGCAAAGACCCCGCAAATCGCGGGGATTTCATAATCCTGAGTTATCCCGTACGCGCATATCGGGAAGGCTGCACCCAGGCGCGTTGCCGTTCCTCATGCCGAGTTCGGGGGCCGTCGCAGGTAGAACGGGGATGGACCGGGGGGTGGTAGCCCGGGTCCGTCCCCGCTTGCCCACTGCGCTGGGAAAATCGTTGTTAGCGCTAAATGTGTACGGATGGTCACAAATTGCGCCAGTGGTGATGTGGAGCACATATTACAGGCATGGCGCGACTCGGAATTGAACTGTCACACGCGAGAACGCTCCCACACACCGGGGCCGGTGTGTTCAGCCTCGGCGGGTGACGAGCCGTTCGACCGTCCGCAACGCCGTCTCCTCCGGTCCGAGTGGCTCCTCCTCGCGGACGAACAGCGGGTCGCTGCGCAGGTCGCGGGCCAGGGAGACGCACAGGCCCACCATCACCGCGGCGAACGGCAGCGCCGCGATGATCGTCAAGTTCTGCAAGCCGGTCAACGCGTTCGAGCCGCCGACCAGGAGCATCACGGCGGCCATCGCGCCGGTCAGCACGCCCCAGAACACGACCACGCCCTTGGTCGGCGCGATGGACCCGCGCTGCGACAGCGTGCCCATGACCACCGACGCGGCGTCCGCACCCGAGACGAAGAAGATCGCCACCAGCACCACGACCAGGGCCGCGGCGACCGACGCGAGCGGGTAGTGGTCCAGGAGCGCGAACAGCCGGCCCTCCGGCGTGGCCGCGCCCGCCAGGTCGACGCCGTCGCGCTGGAGGAACACCGCGGTGCCGCCGAACACGCAGAACCACAGCAGGCTGACCAGGCTGGGCACGCCGATCACGCCCGCCACGAACTGCCGGATGGTCCGGCCCCGGCTGATCCGCGCGATGAACATGCCGACGAACGGCGTCCACGAGATCCACCACGCCCAGTAGAAGACGGTCCAGCCGCTCAGCCACGTCGCGGTCGCGTCGCCGCCGGACGCCGCGGTGCGGCCCGCCATGTCGGCCAGGTCGCCGAAGTAGCCGCCGATCGCGGCCGGCACCAGGTTGAGCACGAACACCGTCGGACCGACCACGAACACGAACACGCCGAGCACGACGGCCAGCACCATGTTGGTGTTGGACAGCCACTGGATGCCGCGCGCCACACCGGACACCGCAGACGCGACGAACGCCACGGTCAGCACGGCGATCACGCCCACCAGCACGGCGTTGCCGACCCCGCCGACGCCCGCCGCCTGGAGTCCGCTGCCGATCTGGAGAGCGCCGAGGCCGAGCGAGGCGGCGGAGCCGAACAGGGTGGCGAAGATGGCCAGCACGTCGATCGCGCGGCCGGCCGGGCCGCTCGCGCGGCGGGTGCCCAGCAGCGGGGCGAACGCGGCGCTGACCAGTTGGCTCCGGCCGCGCCGGAAGCTGCCGTACGCGATGGCCAGGCCGACGACGGCGTAGATCGCCCACGGGTGGACGGTCCAGTGGAAGAGCGTGGTGGACATCGCAGTCCGCAGCGCCTCGTCCGACTGCGCGGGGGCGGTGCCCGGCGGCGGGTTCACGAAGTGCGAGAGCGGCTCGGTGACGCCGTAGAACATCAGGCCGATGCCCATGCCCGCGCTGAACATCATCGCGACCCAGGACACCGTGCGGAACTCGGGTTCCTCGTCGTCGCGCCCCAGCGGCACACGGCCGTACCGGCTGACCGCGAGCCACAGCGCGAACACCACGAAACCCGAGGCCACCAGCACGAACGCCCACCCGAGGTGGCCGATGACCCAGTCCAGGACGGTCTTCGACACACCCGCTAGCGAGTCGGTGCCGAACACGCCCCAGGCGACGAACCCGAGCGCGACGGCCGCCGCGACCCCGAACACGACGGGGTCGGTGCGGCCGGGGCGGTCCGCGCGGGGTTCGCCGGGCAGCGGCTGGTCGATGGAGTGCTGTGCGGTTTTCACCGGCCGCCTGTTCCCCCATGTGGAGCATTCCAAACCTGGGGTTAACGCCGGCGACTCACACGTTGGTGGAGCGGTCTCCTACGCTCTGTGCATGACCCGACGTCCGGCACCGACCCGCTTCGCGCGGGCCGTGTTGCTGGCCGTGACGTCGGCGGCGCTGAGCGTGGCCGCGCACGGCGCCGCGGGCGGCGAGGTCACCGAGTTCGCACCCGCCCTGCCGCTCACCGTGCTCATCGCGCTGGCGAGCACGGCGGTGCGCGGGCGCGGGCCGTGGACGGTGCTCCCGACCCTCGGCCTCGCCCAGGCGGCGCAGCACACGCTGCTCAACCTGGGTCACCACGAGGACGTCGGCGCCGGGCTGGGCTTCGGCCCGGTCGCGATGGCGGCGGCCCACGTGGTCGCCGCGCTGCTGACCGGGCTGCTGCTGGTCCGGGCGGACGCCGTGCTGGACGCCCTGGTGTGGGCGGTGTCGCGGCTGCTGCCCGTGCTGTGGTCGTTCGCGCCGGTCGCCGGGCCGACGGCACCCGTCCGGGTGGCCCCCGTCCCGGACGTGTGGATGTCGGTGCTGCTCAGACGCGTGCACGGCCGCCGCGGTCCCCCGTTGTGCTCCTGATCCCCCGGAACCCACACATCCCCTCTGGCATCAGGAGCCATACCTTCATGTCGACAAATCGCTTTGGCGTGCGCACGTGCGCCAAGGGCGGGGCCGTGCTGGCCGCCGCCGCCTTCGCCCTCGTGAGCACCGCCGGCATCGCGTCCGCGCACGTCACCGCGTCCACCCCGAAGGACGCCGTCCAGGGCGGCTACACCAAGGTCACCCTGCGCGTGCCCAACGAGCGGCCGAACAACGGCACCGTCAAGCTCGAACTGACCCTGCCCGCCGAGTACCCGCTGGCGTCGGTCAGCACCAAGCCCACGCCGGGCTGGAAGGTCGAGGCGGTCAAGGCCAAGCTGGACACGCCGATCAAGAGCCACGGCCGCGAGGTCACCGAGGCCGTCCGCACCGTCGTGTGGACCGCCGACCCGGGCGTGCGCATCGAGCCGGGGCAGTTCAACGAGTTCGACCTGTCCATCGGGCCGCTGCCGGACAACACCGACCAGCTCCTCCTGCCCACCAAGCAGACCTACGACAGCGGCGAGGTCGTGGACTGGAACGCCCCGCCGCCCGCCGAGGGCGCCGAGGAGCCGGAGAAGCCCGCACCCGTGATCAAGCTGGTGAAGAAGTCCGGCGGCGACGCGCACGGCAGCGCCGTCACCGCGTCCACGGGAGAACCGCAGGCCGCGGCGCCGTCCTCGGACCAGACCGCCCGCTGGCTGGGCGGAGCCGGCTTGGCCGTCGGCGCCCTCGGCCTGGGCATCGGCATCGGCGCGGTGCTGCGGTCCCGCCGTTCGACGGGTACTCCTTCGGCATGAGGCGCGCGCTCTCCCTGCTGCTGGCCGGCCTGCTCGCGGGCGGCCTGGCGCTGACCACGTCCGGCACGGCCCTCGCGCACAACGTGCTGGTCAGCAGCAACCCGAAGGACGGCGAGGCCCTGGCGGCCGGGCCGGCGGAGATCACCCTGACCTTCGACCAGCCGGTGCAGGCGGGCGAGAAGTTCAACACCATCACGGTCATCGGCCCGGACGAGTCCCACTGGGAAGCCCCGGACGAGCCGACCGTGAAGAACAACACGGTGGTCTTCAAGGTCCGCCCGCTCGGCCCGGCGGCCGAGTACAAGGTGGGCTACCGGATCCTGTCCGCCGACGGCCACCCCGTCACCGGCTCGCTGAAGTTCACCCTCACCACCGCCGGCAACGGCACCCCAGCGCCCACCACCACGACGGCGTCCGCCGCCCCCGGCTCGGACAGCGGTGACGGTGGCGTGCCGATCTGGGTGTGGATCGCCGGCGCGGTGGTGCTGCTGGGCGGCGGCGTGTACTTCGCGCTGCGCGGCGGGACGGGCGCCAAGCGGTGACCGTGGACCGGACCACCACCCCGACCTCCCGGCACTGGGTCGTCGGCGGCCTGCTCGCGGGCGGGTGCGCCGGCGTCCTCCTGGGGTTGGGACTGTCGACCACGCCGGAAGCGGTGGGCGTGGCCGAACCCGGGGCGGTGGTCCGGTTCGCGCACCCGCTGGTCAGAACGCTGCTCGACCTGGCCGCCACGGTCGTAGTAGGGCTGTCGCTACTGCCCAAGCTGCTCGGCTTCACCCGGCCCGCGGTGACCGAGCCCGTGCTGCGCATCGCCCGACCGGCGGCGGTAGTCGCGGCGGCCGTGTGGGCGTTCACCGCGTTGCTGTCGATCGTGATCAGGGCGTACGAGACACGACCCGACGTCACCGTGACCATGAGCTCGGTCGTGGACTACGTGCAACGGGTCGGCGCTGGGCAGGGGTTGCTGTTCAGCGCCGTGTGCGCGCTGGCATACGTCGTGGTCGGGATCATGGCCGTGCGGCGCGGCGAGTCCGTGCCGGCGGAGCTGCGGATCCTGATCTCCATGTTCGGCCTGCTGCCCCTGCCGGTGACAGGGCACGCGTCGAACTGGAAGTACCACGACTACTCCATGATCTCGATGGAGCTGCACGTCCTGGGCGCGGCAGCGTGGACCGGTGGTTTGGCGGCCTTGGTCGTGTTGGTGTCCCATCGGCGAGGGTTGTTGGCGGACGCGCTGCCGAAGTTCTCCAAGCTGGCCACGGTGAGCTTGGTGTTGGTGTCGGTGACCGGGCTGTTCAACGGCTTGCTGGAACTGTTCCTCAATCCGGTGGTGGCCCTGCCCGGATCGCTAGTCACCACTTCGTATGGGTTGGTGCTGCTGGGAAAGATCGTGTGCGCGGTCTTGTTGGCGTTGCTGGGCGCGAACATCCGCTGGCGCTTGCTGCCCCACATCGCACGACACAAGACGACGGCGATCGTCGCTTGGGCCACCGTAGAGGTGACGATCATGGGCATCGCCTTCGGCTTGGCCGTCATCCTGTCCCGAGCTCCGGTCGCCTAATTCTCGACTACATTCGCATTGATCCTTCCGCGGCCCTTGTACGCGATTCCCTCCGCAATGCTCAGCAACTCGAGGTCAAGTTCAGCCAGCGGGCTGAGGTCGTAGTCGAACTCGACGTTGTTGCCAATCGAGAGCATTTTCAGCCCTCGAATCTTCGCGAGAGGTTCAATGCTGCCGAAAGTCGAGTGCTGGATCATGAGATGATTCAACGGCACGCCGACCAGTTCAGCTAGCTCCAGGTTTTTGAACCAGAGTATGTTCCAGTCCGTTGCCGCTCCGAACACTCGCGCCGCCTCGGACAGTGAACCCGACACGCAGCGGAAGAGCGTCACACTCAGAACTCCGGGCAAGACGTCGAGCCCGGATAGCTGGGAGTCGTCATAACCGTCGAGCAATACATCTCGCAGGCCCGGCAGCTCCGCCAACACGGACAGGTCGACGTCCGCGTGGGCGATGTCGGCCAGGTCGATCGCTCGCAACCCCCCGATATGACGGATGTGCGGAAGGAATTTCGGCGATGGGACGAGCAGGGCGCTGTCGCCGAGATCCACGTTGGCGAGCACGGTTCTCGCGTACTGTTCCGGGTCGAAGAACTGCCACTGCAAGGCGACCGCTATCCGTACGGCCAGTCGCTGGTCTTTCGCGTAAGACGCAAGGAGTGGCATCGCTTCGGCGGCACCCGCGAGCGCAGCGGCTTCCACGGTCGCGACCGCTGCCGTTTCAGGGAGGCGTTTCAGATCGAGCGGCAAGTAGCGCAGGAGGCGCGGACCGATCGCCGCCAGTGACCTCGCTTCGCTGTCCTTCCTCGGCGGAACCAACTTGTCGCGCACCACCGCGTCGATCCGGTCCCGCACCGCAGGGTCCACGTCTCGCACGGTTTCCAGGCTCGCCGCCGCGATCAACCGGAGTCGGCGCGCCCGCCTCGGCTCCCGATCAGCCACGTCCAGGATGCCGGTCAGCAACTGCTCGGCCTGTTTCGCCGTCGCGTGGCCACACGCCATCACGACGGTCTCCCACCACGTGTCCAGGTGGGCGTGGGCGATCAGCGTGTCGATGTGGTGCTGCTGCACGGCTTCCTCGGCCGCGAGGTACTCCAGGAACGTCCGGTGGACGAAGTCGACCAGACCCGGCACGGGCTGCCGCAGCACACCGCTGCGCTCCACCAAGTGCGTGAAGATGGCCTCGGGCTCGACCTCCACGTCCGGCATCGCGGGCAACTTGCGCGAGAGGTGCCCGAGGGCCTCCTCGGTCGACAGCTCCACCTTGTAGCCCAAGGTCAACCGCCATGCCAAGTCGCGCAACAACACCCGCTTCCCGGCATCGGTCAACAACGTCTCGATGCCGCGTTCCGCGTCGCGGAGGTGCAGCAGCATCGCCAGCGCCTTGGCGTACAACTCCATGCGGTTGCGCGGGAGTTCGGAGCGGTGCGACAGGTTCAACGCACACAACATCGCGCACAACAACGGGCTGGACGCGAGTTGCCGCAAGTGCGGCCGTTCCAGTTGGGCGCGGAAGCGGCGTTCAGCCGCCGTCACTTCCGCGCCGGTCAACTCCGCCGCACGGTGCCACCGCTCCACGAAGTGGACGATGTTCACCGGGCTCATGGGCTCCAAGGTCACCGTCCGGAACTTCTCGGCGGCCAGCCAGCGGCCGTCGGCGGCGGCCGTCCGCGACGTGACCACCACGCGGGTGCCGGGGTAGGCGTCCAGCAGGTCGCGCAGCCACTCCTTCACCGCGCGCCGGCGACCCGCGGGCACCTCGTCCACACCGTCGACCAGCAGCAACCCGCGGCCGGCCTTGAGCACCCGGTGAGTCCACGCTTCCGGCGCAAGGTCCGCGACCATCGGCGTGCCCAGGCCGACGAACTGCTCGGGTCGCGGGAGGTCCCCTTCGGCGAACATCCGCAGCAGCACGACGAACGGGACGGAGTCGTTCCACCCCTTCAGCGCGCCCGTCAGTGCCCGCCGCGCCGCCTGGACCGCCAGCCAGTGGAGGAGGGTCGTCTTGCCCGAACCGGCGTCGCCCCGCAGCAACACCCGCTGTTCGTCGCCGATGGCGGCCTCGATCGACAACCCCTCCGTCGCGACCTGTTCCGACAGGTCGAGCCGAGTTGGCAAGGCCATCCGGCGACGACGGGTGCGTGCGCGGCCGTCCGACGCGCTCAAGCTCAGGTAGGCGACGGTCAGTGCGAGCGTCGGCTGGTCGTCGCCCGGCAGTCCGAGCAGTTCCAGGCGGTCCAACGTGCTGGCCAGCCTCGACAGGTACTCGACCCGGAACTCCTCGTCCCGGTCGACGCCGCGGGGTGCGTAGAGGCTGGTGGTCGGTGTCCGGGACAGGAGTTCGTCCAGGACGTCGGCCTGCGCGGTCAGGCGGGTCAGGACTTCGCCCAGTGCCGCGGACGGGAAGGTCGGCAGGTAGCGGACGACCTGCACCAGGTGCCGGCACGCCTGGTCCAGGGCCAGCTCGTGGAGTTGGGTGGCCCGTTCGGACAGCAGTGCCGACCGTTGGGGGAACTGGCGGCGGATCTGCTTGGCCAGGACCTCGGGGTCCGCATCCGCCGCCAGCAGCGCTTTGTCGGACAGGTCCACGTCCTCCAGAACGTCGGCCACACCGCGCAAGGCGGCCTCGGCCTCGTTGTCGGGCACGTCGGAGAACCGCTGCTCCAGCACGGGCGCCAACTGCTCGGCCACCTGTTGGCCGATGCGATCGACCAGGTTCTCCAGCTTCCGCTGCTGCAACAAGCCCTTCAGCTCGACCTGCGCCAGCTCGGCCAGGCTCGCGCCCCGCTCGAACGTCGCCTTCCGCCGCTGGAGCCAGTACTTGGCGGCGTGCGTGGCGATCGTGCTGCCGAGCTTCAGCACCTCGCGTTCCAGGACGATGACGACCCCCTTCTCCGGCCTGATGCCTAACCCAGTTCCGACTCAGCGCCACCGCAATTGTCGTACCCCGGTGGTCTACTCGACCGCATGGACGAGATCTTGGTGTTGGGAGCGACGGGCACGACCGGCAAGCGGGTCGTGCGGGAACTGGAAGCGCGGGGGGTGGTCGTGCGGGCCGCGTCACGGCGTGGTCGGGTGCGGTTCGACTGGGGGGAGCGGGACACCTGGGTGCCGGCGGTGGACGGGGTGTCGGCGGTCTACCTGATGGCGCCGCACGAGTTGCAGATCGACGCCGAGTTCGTGCACGAGGCGGTGGCGCGCGGGGTGCGGCGGGTCGTCTTGCTGTCCAGTCGTGGCATCGAGGAGATGGCGGACGATCGGCTGCTCGGCGCGGAGGCGACGGTGCGCGGGTGCGGCGCGGAGTGGACCGTGGTGCGGGCCGACTGGTTCGACCAGAACTTCGACGAGGGGTTCTTCCGGCCCGCGATCGAGGCCGGTGCGCTGGCCGTGCCGGTCGGGGAAGTCCGGCAGGGGTTCGTCGACGCGGACGACATCGCGGCCGTGGCGGCGGTGGCGTTGACCGAGGACGGGCACGCGGGGCGGACCTACGAGGTGACCGGACCCCGGGCGTTGAGCTTCGCGGAGGCTTTGACACTGATCGGCGCGGCGTCCGGGCGGCCGGTGCGGTTCGGCGGCACAGCCGACGAGTACCGGGCGCAGCAGGACGCCATCGGCATGCCCGGGGAGCAGACAGAGGCCGAGATCGAGGCGTTCGCGCAGCTCAAGGACACCGAGCCCACCGAGGCGGTACCCCAGGTGACCGGGCGGGCGGCCATCGACTTCGCCGAGTACGCGACCAGGGCGTGGGCCACATGACACCCCGCTTCGCCACGCGGTTCGTCGGTGAGTGGACCGTTCGGTGCGGTGAGCTGCACCGAACGGTCTAGTCGGCGATCAGGCGCGCCTCGGGGTCCGAGCGGAGCTTGCTCAGCGTCGCCATCGCGGCGTGGCCCCGGCGGTCCAGCTCGCGGGCGTCGATCCAGCCGTGGGCGTAGTAGCGGTAGTCCTGGGCGAGTTTCACCAGCTCGGCGAGGTAGTCGGCCGACCTGCGGCGGCGCTGTTCGTCGAAGGACGCCAGGAGCGGCAACTGCGTGTCCACGACCTCGTCGAGCATCCGCGCGGCCTCCAGGGCGCGCTTGCCCTTCCACCGCCGCGCGCCGCCCACGGCACCCAGCCGTGCCACCGCACCCAGCCGCGCCTTGGCGCCCAGCCGTGCACCCACCAGCCGTCCGATCACGCGCACCTCACCGCACGTCCCGCATCCCCGTCGCTGCGTGATTCGGAAAAACCGGCCCGAGTGTTACCGGTTCGTTCCCCCACGCCCCCGCGATCAGCGGTAGGGGGTCCACGGGGTGGTGGTGTCGCCCGCGCGCAGGGCCGCGAGGCGGCGGCGGAGCTCGCCCCGCACGTCGGGGTGGCTGCGCAGGATCGGCAGGACGCTGGTGGTCAGCTTGAGCTCCCGCACGTCCCGCAACACCGCGAAACCACTCCAACGGGTGACGTCGAACCGGTACTCCCGGGCCAGCTGCCGGTACCAGCGGTCCGGGTGGCCGAACCGCGCCACCCCCACCGGGAGGGTGCTCAGGTCCCACTCGCGCGGCCCCACGCTGGTCGAGTCGAAGTCGCACAGCACCGGCCCGTCCGGGCTGGGGATCAGGTTGCCCAGGTGGGCGTCCCCGTGGACGACGCCCTCCGGCAGCACGGTCGCCAGCCCGTCCAGCCGGTCCTCCAGCAGCGCGACCCGCTCCTCCAGGAACGACCGGTCCGGCGCGGACAGCTCCTCGGCGTCCGCGATGCGCTTGCGCACGTCGTCCAGCGGCGACCAGCGGGGCAGCGGGAAGTCCGGCGGCGGCAGCGCGTGCACGCGGCGCAGCAGCCTGCCCAGGTCACGGCCGTCGACCGCGGGTCCGTCGGAACGCACGGTGTGCCAGACCGTGGCCAGGTGCTCGCCCACGGCCAGCGGCTGCGGGAACTGCTCGACCAGCCGCACCGCGGGCACGTCGTGGTCCTGGAGCCACCGCGCGACCCGCACCACCTTCTCCGCCCGGTGCCGCAACGCCATCGACCCGACGATCCGGACCACGACCCGGTCCGCGGGGAGGTCGAACACCGCGTTGGAGGTGAACTTCAGCAGCCGCGCCGAGTGGTGCGCCAACCCGAGCTGGGCGCACAGCCGCTCCAGCACTCCGGTGAGCGCGGCCGGGGTGAACCTGCCGTCCAGGCGAGACTCCCCGGCTCAGGCCGCGCTGTCGTTGCCGGTGAACTTGGCCAGGCGGTCGGCCAGTTCGCGCGCGTCGGCGTTGTTGCTGCGCTTCTCCGCTTCCAGCTGGAGCGGGCGCATGCGGTCCTTGGTGCGCACCGACTTCAGGCCCTCGGACAGGTCGATCGCCTGCCGCCCGATCTTGGCGCCGTGGTCGATGTCGCCTTCCAGCAGGTGGTTGATCGACAGCGACGTGAGGTTGAACGAGCGGCTGCGGCTCATGTCCTCGCCGTAACCGCTTATGGCCTTGGTCAGCGCCGGGATCGCGGTGCGGGTGTACTTGCGGGCGTCCACGGTCTGCGCCAGCTCGGTGTGGACCGTGCCGATCATCGCGGACAGGTCGTTGGCGTCGAAGAACTTCGCCCACGCGGGCGCCTCGTTCAGGTTGGCGCGGGCGAACTCGTCGCGCGCCCGGCCCAGCAGCTTCAGCGCCTGGTCGTCGGAGCCCATCTTCGCGTAGGCCCAGGCCTCGTTGGCGCACAGGATGCCCACCGCGAGCTCCGAACCGGAGTTCTGCGCGGCCAACTGGCCGAGCTGGAACACCTTCAACGCGTCGTCCGGCGCGTCCTGGTGCAGGTAGACGCGGCCCATCCGGTACAGGATGTTCGCGACCAGCTCTTCCTTGCGGCCCTGCTTGGCCAGCCCGAGGGCCTGGCCGAAGTGGTTGCGCGCCGAGTCGTACAGGCCCGTGTCGAACGAGGTCCAGCCGGCCAGGTTGTGCAGGTCGGCGAGGGCGACGTAGAGCCGTTCCTTCACCAGGTCCGTGGCGTTGGCGCCGAGCATCTGCTGTCCCCAGGACAGCTGCGCGACCACGGCGTCGCGGCACGAGCCGCCGCCGTACTGGTAGTCCAGCGTGCGGAGCGCCCGAGTGGCCGCTTCCACCTGTCGGACGTCGGTCATGCCGATCCGGCCGGGAGCCGGCGTCTGCGCGGGCGACGAGGCCCAAGACCCGGAGTCCGTACCGAACACGGCCGCGCCGACGGTGATGGCGGCGGCGTGCGCGAGGAACTTCCTTCGCTTCACCGACTCGTCCTCCTCAGACTGGGGTGCCTCCGCGGTCGCGGCCACCCGCACTGCCGTGGCCTCGTCGTAGGCGAGGCCCATGTATCCCCTGGGGACACCCAAGCCCTGGGCGATCCTCGCCAGGACGTCGTAGGCCATGACCTGGCGTCCCTTGAGGATCTCCGAGACTTCGGACTGCGACTGGCCCGTGAGCGCCGCGATCTGGCGCTGGGACACGCCGTGCCTGCGCAGCAGCCGGTAGACCGAGCTGATCTCCCGCCTGGCCAGCGCGTCCCGCATCTCCTGCTGGTCCCACACGTCGGGTGTAACAGGAGAGCCTTGCGAACCGATGGTGTTCAATTGCGCCCCCTCACAGTCCTCCGGGCGTCAACGGCAGAGTAGGGGCACTCCCCCAACCGCAGGAAGTGCTGATCGGCGAGGCTGATCGGCCCTGCCGAACTCCGTTGACCGCTTACCGTGGAACGGCCACCGGCTAGCGCTGTGACGTCCCGATCCGGGTTGAATCATCGCAATCTGAGTCTCGGTAAGCGAGCGAACACGGAGAGGGAACCGGCAGTGGACCTGATCGAGCGGGCGGTGACCACCACGGGTGGGTCGGCAGCGCACGCCGTCGCCACGGCCCCTTCTCCCCCTTCCCCGACTGTCCGGGAGTCGACCGACCTCGACTCCGGATGGCGCGGCTCGACCGGGCAACGTCGCTGGTGGCGGATTCGCTGTAGCGACGTGGTGGACCGGGAGCGCTGCCTCACCGTGCTGGTCGACCAGGGCCGCGTGGTCCTGGTCGGTCCGCCGGGTGAGACCGCGGTCCTCTCGGCCGACCAGCTCGTACAGCTCAGGGCTGCGCTACGCGAGGCCGCCGAGCAGGCGGAAAGGTGACGGTGACGTTTCGGTGGACGAGATCCTCGGACAAGTTCTTCGCAACGCGGTGTGGGAACGGTTGGACCTGCTCACCGAGCTGGCCAACGAGGCCGACGCCCCGTCCCTCCTGTCGGTGGCCCGATCCGAGCTCCCTCGGCTGACCGAGGGGTGGCGGGCACTGCTCGCCGCGCACGAACCGGACGAGAAGGGCAACTGCCCCGAGTGCTCCGGACGGTGGCGGCAGCAGAAGAGCCCTTGCTCGGTGTGGCGCGCCGCGTACGAACACCTGGTCGCGGGCGGCCTCGCCCCGCGCCCGGCTCGACACCTGCGCTCGGCCCCGGTGACCCCTCCTGTCACCCGGACCAGACGCGCGGTGCTCCGAGCCCACTAACGGGCGGCCCCGACCTGTCGTTCCCCCGACGCGACAAGGTCGAGCACCCGCCTACTGGCCGGCGGTCCGGGACGTGCGAACCCCCGACCGCGACGAACGGACCGCCGGCCGGCTACAACTCCACACAGACATCCGCGGGCCGGTGCTGTGCACCTTCCCTCCCCGACCGGCACTGGTCCGCGGGCACCACATCGGCCTCCGTTGCCCGCCCCTCCCGCGCGGGCAACGGAGGCCGTTTCCACACCCGCCCAGCACGGGGTTGTCGTACCCCGCCGGCAGACTGAGCCCCAGGGGGCGCTCACGGGGAAATGTCGTACCCCCGTGGGACAATGGAGACGGGGGCCGGAGGCCACGCCCGAAGGCGGCTGGAGGCCAAGCCGGGACGAGAGCGGGAGGCAAGCCCGACAGAGGCGCCTCCGCCGGACATCCCTCCACTCCGCACCGAACCTCCCGCGCGCGCCGGAACCTCGCCGCACGAATCGAGCCCCGCGCCGCGCGCCAAACCCGCCGCACGCATCGGATCTCACGACCTCCGACCCGGCGGCCAGCCCTGCCGACGCCGAGCCCGGCCGGTCAGCGGTGGGTGCCGGTGCGCCAGGTCAGGTAGGACACCAAGCCCGGGAGCACCCGGTTGGTCAGGTCGAAAGCCTTGAGCTGCCACGGGAACACGACCTCGTCGCGCCCGCGCTCCACCGCCCGCGCGATCTCCTCCGCCACCCGCTCCGGCGTGACCGTCGGGATGAGCCGCGCGACGACCGGGATGCGTTCCTCCGCGCCCGGGTTGTTGCGGAAGTACGCGCTGCTCACCTTGCCCGGCACCACTTCGCTCACCCCGACCCCCGTCCCGCGCAGGTCCTGGCGCAGCGCCGCGGTCAGGCCGCGCAGCGCGTACCGGGACGCCGCATACCCGGTCGCCCCCGGGATCGGCATCCGGGACACCGGCGAGTTCACGTTCACGATCCGCCCCGACCCGCGCGACCGCATCGAAGGCAGGAAACTCCTGGTCACGTGCAGCGCCGCGGTGAACGGCAGAGCGGTCATGGCGTCCAGCTCCGCGGCCGGGGTGTCGTCCAGGAACAGCCACCGCCCGGCGCCGGCGTTGTTCACCAGCACGTCCGGCGCCCCGAACTCGCCCAGCACCCGCTCGGCCAGCGTGCCGATCGCGTCGACGTCCGTCAGGTCCGCGGGTACCGCGACCGCACGGCCGCCGAACCCCCGGACCCGCTGAACGACGGATTCGAGCGCTTCGGCGCTGCGTGCCACCAGCACGACAACCGATCCGCGCCGTGCCAGCGTCAACGCGGTCGCCGCACCGATGCCCTGCGAAGCCCCCGTCACCACAGCGGTGGTTCCCGTCAAACGCACTCCATCACCCCACAGCTCGAACGCGGCTCACGAGCGCCGCCGCGCACAACGTCGCCAACGCGGACACGGCGAACAACCCGCGGTACCCGCCGAGGCCGGCCAGCACGAACGTCGTCAACAGCGGCGCGACCACCTGCGGCAACGAGTTCGCGATGTTCACGACGCCCAGGTCCTTCGCCCGGTCGGACGCGGCCGGCAGCACCTGGGTCAGCAGCGCCAGCGCGACCGCCCAGTACCCGCCGAACCCGACCCCGAGCAGCGGGGCAGCCACCAGCGCGGCGGTCCACGTCGGCCACACCACCAGCAGCAGGGCCGCCAGCGCCATCACGAACGCTGACCCGTGCACCCAAGGCTTGCGCCGCCCGCTGCGGTCCGACCACACCCCGACGACGAACGCGCCGAGCGTCAGTGCCACGCCGTACAACAGCATCAGCACCAGCAGCCCGTCCTCCGGCGACGGGTGCCGCACGACGTCGTCCAGGAAGTACAACAAGTACAACGTGCCGAACGCGTTCCCCAGGTTGATCATGAAGTGCGCGCCCCACGCCCACGCGAAGTCCGGGTGCCGGCGCGGCGACACCCACAGCTCGCGCCACCGCAGCTCCGGCCGCACGACGATCCGCGCGTCCGGCGTCAGCAGCACGAACAGCAAGGCACCCGCCACGACCACGACCGCACAGGCCAGGTACCCGGCGACCAACCCGGACACCACGACGGTCACCACGACCGCCCCGAGCACGGTCCCCAGCATCTGGCTGGTCCCGACCAGCCCGCCGACCTTCGCCCGCTGCCGCACCGGCACCCGGTCCGGCACGGCGGAGGTCAGCGCGGCGAGCATCCCGTTCAACCCGGCCTGCACCAGGCACCAGCCGACCACCATCACGCCCACCGACGACGCCGACGCCAGCACGACGAGCCCGAGCGCACCCACGAGCGCGCCGCCCAACGTCCACGGGTGCCGCCGCCCGAACCGGGACGTGGTGCGGTCCGACGACAGCCCGATCAGCGGGTTCGCGACCAGCGCCACCGCCGCGCCCACCCCGGTGACCAGCCCGAACACCGCCTCCTTCGACGTGCCCGCGAGCAGTTCGGCCTGTTGCGGCAGCAGCACCTGGATCGGCGCGTAGATCCCGAGCCACAGCCCGAGGTTGGCCAGGAACAGCCACCCCATCCACGACCGCCGGACCGGCGTGACCGGCTCGGCCCACGGGTCGACCGCGGTCACCGGCGGATCCGGTCGCGGTACCAGGCGAAGGACGCGCGGGGCGTGCGCTTCTGGGTCTCGTAGTCCACGTGCACCAGGCCGAACCGCTGCGAATAGCCCGAGTCCCACTCGAAGTTGTCCATCAGGGACCACACGAAGTACCCGCGCACACCGGCGGCCAGCGCGGCTTCGACGTGCCCGTCGAGGTAGGAGATCCGGGCGGTGTCCTCGATGTCCTCGCCGAAGCTGCACCCGCTCTCGGTGATGTAGACCGGCGGCAGGTTCGGGTGGCGTTCCCGCAGCGCGGCCACCATCTCGGACAGTCCGTGCGGCACGACCGGCCAGTCGAACGCGGTCTTGGGGTACTCGTCGATGTCCACGAACTCGAACGGCAGCGGGTTGCCGTCGCTCGGACTCCGCAGCCGGGTCGGGTTGTAGTAGTTGACGCCGTAGAAGTCGAGCGGCTGGGCGGTGATCGCCAGGTCGCCGTCCTGGATCGGCAGGCGGTCGGCCAACTCGGCCGGGTAGGCGCCGGCGAGCAGCGGATCGGTGAACAGCCAGTTGTGCAGCGCGGAGTAGGCGTGCGCCGCTTCGACGTCGTCGGGCGTCGCGGGCCACGCGGGCGTGTGGTTGTTCGCGGTGCCGACGGCTTTCGCGCCGGCGGACCGCAGTGCCTGCACGGCCAGGCCGTGCGCGAGGTTGAGGTGGTGCGCGACCGGAAGCGCGTCGTAGAGCAGGGCTTTGCCGGGCGCGTGCTGGCCGACGGCGTACCCCAGGAGGGTGAGGATCGCGGGTTCGTTGATCGGGATCCACATCGCCACCCGGTCGGCCAGGCGCTCGCCGACGGCCGCCGCGTACTCGGCGAACCGGGAGGCGGTGTCGCGGGCGAGCCAGCCGCCGGCGTCCTCGACGGACTTCGGGGTGTCCCAGTGGTAGAGCGTGGCGACGGGCGCGATCCCGTTGTCCAGCAACAGGTCCACCAGCCGGTCGTAGAAGCCGAGGTCGGCCAGGCGGGGCCACGCGACGGAGAACCGGTAGGCGCCGACGCCGAGGTCGCGCATCAGGGTGACGTCCTCGCGGTACCGGTGGTAGTGGTCGCACGCGACGGCGGCGGTGTGGCCCTCGTGCGCCGGGAAGTCGTCCCACACGGACGGGACGCGGCCGTCGTCGTGGAACGCCCCTTCGATCTGGAACGCGGACGTCGACACACCCCAGAGGAAGTCGTCAGGCAGGGTCACGCAGGCCTCCCAGAACATGAAAGTGATTCGGATCGTAGGCGTGTTGACCGCCAACGGGAAGTACTGGCGTCCCGGACCGGGCACTATGGAGACCCGCAACCCGACCAGCAGGAGTCGCCGTGACGAGTACGACCCCGTTGCGCCGCCAGCCGGTGCAACAGCGCAGTGCCAAGCGCGTCGAGCGGATGCTCGAAGCCTGTGCCTCGCTCATCGAGGAGGTCGGCTACGACGGGGTGACAACGACGCTCATCGCGGAGCGCGCCGGGGTGGCGGTCGGGTCGCTCTACCAGTTCTTCCCCGACAAGCGTGCCGTCGTGCAGGCCCTGACCCTGCGCAACCTGGAGAAGTTCATCAGCACGGTGGACGGCCGGTTCACCTCCAAGACGCTCGACCACTGGTGGGACGCCGTGGACACCATCTTCGACGTCTACGTGTCGATGCACCGGGAAGTGCCCGCGTTCAGCAAGCTGCACTTCGGCGACGTGGTCGACATGCGGCTGCTGGACGACCGGCGGGACAACAACACCGTCATCTCCGACCGCATCGCCGAGATGATCTCGACCAAGTTCGACATCCCGCTGGACAAGCTGCAACTGCCGATCTCGATCGCCGTGCAGGCGGCGGACGGCGTGCTGAACCTGGCGTTCCGCACCGACCCGGCCGGCGACCAGGCGATCCTGGACGAGGCCAAGGCGCTCGTGCGGGGGTATTTGTCGACAAGGCTCCCCGACTGAGGTCGCGGCTGACGTCGCCACGTCTCAGCCGAAGGACTTGCCCTCGCCCCGGTAGGTCGGCGCGGTGTGCACGACCGCGTCGCCCTGCACGACGTGGTAGTGGGTGAACCGCTCCGCCAGCTCGCCGGCCTTGGCGTGCCGGAACCACACGCGGTCGCCCAGCGCGAGCGCGTTCGCGGCCCGGCCGACGACCGGCGTCTGCACCTCGCCCGCGCCCTCCAACGGGGTCAGGGACAAGCCGACCGGCAGGTACGGCGAGGGCAGGCGGTCGGCCGTGGCGGTGCCGGACGCCAGGTAGCCGCCCGCGAACACGGTGGCCACGCGGGGGCCGGGTCGCCGCACGACCGGCAGCGCGAACAACGCTGCGGGCCGGGGGCGGAACGAGCGGTAGGCGTCGAACAGGGTCGGCCCGATCAGGCCGGACCCGGCGGCCAGCTCGGTCACCGACGGGTCGGCGCCGGTGATCTCCAGGCTGCCGGTGCCGCCGCCGTTGACGAACTCCAGGTCCGCCACGCGCCGCACCGCCACCACGGCCTCGACCCGCCGCTCGACCAGTTCCGTCGACGACTTCTTCTGCATCCACCGGACCGCTGCCGCGCGCAGGGGTCGGCCGAGCGGGGAGTCACCCAATCCGGCGATTTGACCTTCGTAGGCCATCACTCCGACGAGGGAAAATCCGGGTCTCCGGGTGATCTTCGCGGCCAGGTCGGCGGCGTCCCGCGCGGAGTGCACCGGCGAGCGCCGGGGGCCGACGTGCAGACCGGGGACGGGTCGCCAGGACACGTCGAGCTCCAGGCAGACCCGGATGGCCGGGTGGCCGGTGCCCAGGGCGGCGTCGACCAGGTCGAGGTGGGCGGGCGAGTCGACCATGATCGTCACCCGTTCGCGGGCCTTGTCGTCGGCGGCCAGCGCGCGCAGCGCACCGTGGTCGACGGTCGGGTAGGCGACGAGGAGGTCCTCGGAGAGGTCGTGCTCGGACAGCCACAGCGCCTCGGCGAGCGAGTAGCACATCACGCCGGCGTATCCCGGGCGCGCGAGCACTCGTTCCAGCAACCAGCGGACCCGCACGGACTTGCTCGCCACCCGCACCGGCTTGCCGCCGGCCCGGCGGACCAGGTCGGCCGCGTTGTGGTCGAACGCGTCCAGGTCGACGATCGCGAAGGGCGCGTCGAGCGCTTTGGTCGCGGCGTCGAGGCGGCTGCGGGGCTGCATGGGCTCACCGTACTTGAAAGGTGAAAGCTATTCACCTACGGTGCGTGGAACAGGTCACACCGGAGGTGGGCGTTGGGTACCCCGTGGAGGAACTGGGCGCGCACCGCGACCGCGACACCGCACCGCGTCGAGCACCCGGCCACGGCGGAGGAACTCGCCGAGGCCGTGGCGCACGCGCCCGCGATCCGGCCGCGCGGCAGCGGGCACTCGTTCAACGACATCGCCGCCGCACCCGCCGTGGCCCTCGACCTCGACCGGTACACCGGCATCACTGAGGTGTCCGGCACGCTCGTCACCGTCCGGGCGGGCACCACGCTCCGACAGCTGAACGCCCTGCTGGACCACCTGGGCCTGGCGCTGCCGAACCTCGGCGACATCGACGCGCAGACCATCGCCGGCGCCATCTCCACCGGGACGCATGGCACCGGCGCGAAGCTGGGCGGCCTGTCCACGCAGGTCACGGCGTTGGAGTTGATCCTGGCGACCGGCGAAACCGTCCGCTGCTCCGCCGCCGAACGCCCCGACCTGTTCAACGCGGCCCGCGTGAGCCTGGGTGCGCTGGGCGTCATCAGCACCGTGACCCTGCGCTGCGTACCGGCTTTCGTCCTGCACGCCCGCGAAACCCCGGACCGCCTCGACCGCGTGCTGGAGGAGTTCGACCACCTGACAGCGGTGGAGGACCACGTCGAGTTCCACTGGTTCCCACACAGCGACAACGTGATCTTGAAGCGCAACAACCGAACCGACCAGCCCGCCGCGCCCTTGTCGAAGTTGCGCCATTTCTACGAGTACGAGGTCATGGAGAACGGCGCGTTCGGCTTGGTCTGCCGCGTAGCCCGCGCCCTGCCGCGCACGACCCGCGCGCTGAACCGGGTGTGCGGCAACCTGATCTCCGAACGCGTCTACCAGGACGTCTCACACCGCGTTTTCGTCACGCCTCGCCGAGTCCGTTTCGTGGAATCGGAATACGCCATCCCGCGCACAGCCCTCCACGAGGTCCTGGGCGAACTGCGGAAGGCCGTGAACAAACTGGACCACGGCATCATCGTGCCGGTGGAAGTGCGCGTAGCCCAATCCGACGACATCTGGCTCTCCACAGCGAACGGCCGCGACACCGCCTACATCGCCATCCACCAATTCCTGGGAATGCCCTACCGCCAGTACTTCGACGCCTTCGAACAGATCGCCGGCGCAGCAGGCGGACGCCCCCACTGGGGCAAGATGCACTCCCTGACCGCCACCACCCTCTCCACCCGCTACCCCCATTTCCCGGACTTCCAACGCATCCGAGCCGAGGTAGACCCCACCCACAAATTCACCAACCCCTACCTAGACCGCGTCCTCGGCTAACCCGCCTCCCCCCACCCACGCCAGCGGTCCAGCGGGTCGTTGGGCGGCCGGGTCGCAGGACCGGTGCGCGGCCCGGCCGGCGGGCAGTCGGCGCGGTCGGCGGGCAGTCGGCGGGGTCGGCGGGCAGTCGCGGGTCGGCAGGCGTGCGGTCCGGCCAGCGGGCATCCGGCGGGGCGCCGGGCACACGGCCCGGCCAGCGGACATGCAAGGCGGCCGGCGGACATGCGGCCCGGCTGGCGGGTATGTGGGACGGCTGGCAGGCACGTGGGGCGGTGGACATACGCGGCGGCCGGCGGACATGTGGCGGGACCAGCGGATGTGCGGGGTGGGCGGCGGGCATGCGGGTAGTTGGGTGCGTGAGCGGGTGGGGATGGGGGATGGTTCGGTGCATGGGCGGTCGGGCGTTGGCGGTCGGGAGGGCCGGATCGCTGGGCCGGGCGGGTAGCAGCCGGGCCGGGCGGGTGGCAGCCGGGCCGGGCGGGTGGCGGCCGGGCCGGGCGGGTGGCGGCCGGGCTGGGCGAGTGCAGCCGGGCCGGCTGGGCGAATGCAGCCGGGCCGGGCGGGTGGGTGGGTGGCGGCCGGGCCGGGGAGCTGGTCGGGCGGGGCGGGTAGCGAGGTCGCTTGTCGTTCGGCGTGGTTTGGTGCCGGGAGCGCCAAGAGCGGGCGGGTCATCTGGCTGCGGGCTGGCTGGCTTGCGCGGCTTGTCGCCAGATCGGGCTTTGCGGCAGCTCGGTCCTGGCACCAGCTCGGGGGTGGGTGGTGGACCTTGCCCGTCCCGTCCGCCGTTCCTAATTACGGTATCGCGTGAGATCGCGGAATGTTGCGGATCCTGTATGTCACTCGATTGGGTGGACGTTCCGGGAGTGCTGGGAACAGGTTACAGGGATTCGGCGATGGGTGTGGAGCCCGCGATTAGTTCGTAGGTGCGGTGGGTTGTGGTGGTGGGGTGGTCCAGGAGGGCCACTACGACAGCGGCTACGTCTGCTCTGGGGATTTCGCCTCGGCGTGGGGATTCCGCGAGCTCTACGTTGCCTGTCGGGGGTTGGTCGGTCAGGCGGCCGGGGCGCAGGATGGTCCAGTGCAGGGGGCGGGATTTGAGGTCTTCTTCGGCTGCGGCCTTTGCCTTCAGGTACGCGTCGAAGACCTTGTCGCCGGTCACCCTGCCGATGCCGGTTGTGCTGATTTGCACGAAGCGGCTGACGCCCGCTTGTTCTGCTGCCGAGGCGAAGAGTGCCGACGCTGCGCGGTCCACTGTGTCTTTGCGTTCTGCGCCGCTGCCTGGGCCTGCGCCGGCTGCGAAGACGGCTGCGTCGGCATCCTTGAGGTGTTCGGCGACCGAAGCGGCGTCCGCCGACTCCAGGTCGCACAGCACCGGTTGGGCTCCGGCGTCCCTGACGTCCGTGAAGTGGTCCGGGTTGCGGACCAGGGCGACCACCTCGTCGCCGCGGCTCGTCAGCAGCCTTGCCGTCAACAGTGCGATCTTGCCGTGCCCGCCTGCGATCACCACCCGCATGACCGCAAACTTAGATCAGGCCACCGGGTCCGGCACCGCGGCGAGCACCTGCTCGTAGACCAGCTCGTTCACCCACCGCGTGGTGGCGGTGTCCTCGACGGGCACGGTCTCGTTGCGGCCGGTGACGTCCATCGACAGTGCCGACTCCTCGTCCGCCAGCAGCACCGAGACGCCGTAGCGACGAACGCGCGGCAGGCAGTTCGCCAAGTAGTCGTGGGTCAGGGCGACCGAGGCCGGCAGGACCGCCGCCGCGTTGCCGAACCGGGCGAAGGGCACCGCGGACGCGAGTGCGGTCCGCCAGTGGCGGGCCACCGCCAGGACGCCGATGATCCGAACTGCGGCGGGCGGCACGCGGCCGTCCATTTCGGGCCACACCCACGTGGACACCGTCGTCCGATCAGTTTCGGGACCCGCGCCGAGGCACACCCGTTCGGCGTGCGCGTCGGCCAGCAGTTCGGCGACCACGATCACCTTGCGGCCCATCAGGACCATCTCCGGCAGCACCACACCGTGCCAGCCGAGGCGCACCGCCGCCGCGGCGGCGAGGTCCGCCACGTCACCGGGCAGTTCGGGAACCGGGATCGCCGTGGCCGACAGCGCCCGTGCGTCGCCGGTGTCCGCGATCCGTGCTGGGGTGCTGCTCACGCCAGGGCCTCCTCGGCAACCACGGCGGTAGCGCCCGCCGCGTTTCGACTCGTGCTCTGCGTAAGGCCTACCACCCGGGAACCCCGCCGTTCCCCGGCTCGACGGGCCGCTGCGATCGACGGCGCCGAGCGGTCGGTAACCGGTCGAAACCCCGGACCGGGAGTTCGGCCCGGCGGTGCTGCCGTCCGGGTGACGTCGACCGGCTGGAACAGGCCGAAAACGAGCTCAGCGTGCACGGGTCACGCACGCGCCGGCCACGGACGTGACGGCGCTCACCGCACGGCCCACCCCTCGACCGACCGCTCACCGACCGAAATCGACCGACGGACGGGGGCAGGCCGAACCAAGAGGCCGGGGACGAAGTCGGCAAGGGGCGGACGGCCGACGCGAGTGGGTCCGCTTCGGGCTCCCGCACGCCCCTTCACACCCCGCCGGGCGGTGCGACGAAGATCACCACGGCGGGCAACCGCAAGGCCAACGGACGCGGCCATTCGAGTGACACAGATCACCGGCCCCGCCACCGCCGGCAGAACCCCGGCACAACGAAAATCCCCCGCCTCCGAACCTCGGAAGCGGGGGATTCCCGTTTGCTGTGGGCGAGGGGGGAGTTGAACCCCCACGTCCTTTCGGACACACGGACCTGAACCGTGCGCGTCTGCCATTCCGCCACTCGCCCGGAGCGACGTGGAGAACACTAGCACGGCCTCCGTCCGGGTTACCAATTGCCCCGTGTACCGGCACGTCACCCCGGATACGATCGGTGGCAGAAGTCGACCGAGTCGGAGGGTTGCCGTGGGCCTCGTGGAGCGCTTCGAGCGCCGTCTCGAAGGCATCGTGGGCAACACCTTCGCGCGTGTGTTCGGCGGGAACGTCGTCCAGGAGGAAGTGATCCCGGCCCTCCAGCGCGAGGCGGAGGTCAACATCCGCGAACTCGCGGGCGGACGGCTCCTGGCCCCGAACCACTACATGGTCCTGCTGGGCCCAGAGGACCACGATCGGCTTGCCGGTGACGGCCAGGATGAACTACGCATCACCCGTGCACTGGGGGACTCCATCCGGGAGTACCTCGATGAGAGCGGATGGGATACCTATGGTGACGTCGTAGTCTCCTTGGAGCGCTCCGACGCGCTGCACACCGGACAGTTCCGAACCAGCTCGTCCGTCGACCCCGACGTGAAAGTTGCCAGCCGACGGTCAGCACCACCTCGCACAGGAGACGGATCGATGAGCCAGCCTCCCGGCTACGGACAACAGGGCCAGCCCGGCTACGACCCCTACGCGCAGGGCGGCTACGGCCAGCAGGGCTACGACCAGGGCTACGGCCAACAGCAACCGGGCTACGACCAGGGCTACGGCCAGCAGCAGCAGGGCTACGACCAGGGTTACGGCCAGCAGCCCGGCTACGGCCAGCAGGGTTACGACCAGGGTTACGGCCAGCAGGGCTACGACCAGGGCTACGGTCAGCAGCCCGGCTACGGCCAGCAGGGCTATGACCAGGGTTACGGCCAGCAGGGTTACGACCAGGGCTACGGCCAGCAGGGCTACGACCAGGGCTACGGCCAGCAGCCCGGCTACGGCCAGGCGCCGGGCGGTTACCCGGACCCGTCCCAGGGCTACGCCCCGCCCGCGGTGCAGTCCGGCCCGCGCCAGCTGAACGCGACGCTGCACCTGGACGACGGTTCGAACCGCACCTACAACCTCAAGCAGGGCGGCAACGTGGTCGGCCGCGGCCAGGAGGCGGACTTCCGGCTGCCCGACACCGGCGTCTCCAGGAGGCACCTGGAGATCACCTGGGACGGGCACAGTGCCATGCTCGCTGATCTCGGTTCGACAAACGGCACCACGGTGAACGGCACTCCAGTGCAGACTTGGCAGCTCGCGGAAGGCGACGTCGTCCGCATCGGCCACTCGTCGCTGGTCTTCCGCACCCAGGGCTGAGGGGTCGAAGCGGGCGGGTGACGGCGGAAGAGTCAGGAGCGGTTACAACCGGTGCCAGAGCTGGTGATGCAGCTGACCAGAGCGGGTTTCCTCGTCCTGCTCTGGTTGTTCGTGTTGGCTGCGCTGAGAGTGGTCCGCTCCGACCTGTACGCGGCGTCGGGACTGCGCGTTCCGACGCCCGGTCTGCGGAGAGGAGCCGGCAAGGCCGGTAAGGGCGGCAAGGCCCCGCGGCAGCTCGTCGTGACGCACGGCGCGCTGGCGGGTACGCGCATCTCCCTGGACGGCAGGCCGATCCTGATCGGCCGCGCCGACGATTCGACGCTCGTGCTGGACGACGACTTCGCGTCGACCCGGCACGCGCGGCTGTCGCTGCGCGGCACCGACTGGTACGTGGAGGACCTGGGCTCCACGAACGGCACCTACCTCGACCGGGCGAAGGTCACGGCCCCACTCCGGGTCCCGCTCGGCACCCCGATCCGTATCGGCAAAACGGTGATCGAGCTGCGCACATGACCCTCGTCCTTCGATACGCGGCCCGCAGCGACCGGGGCCTGGTCCGCTCGAACAACCAGGACTCCGTGTACGCGGGCCCCCGCCTGCTCGCGCTCGCCGACGGCATGGGTGGCCACGCCGCGGGCGAGGTCGCCAGCAAGGTGGTCATCGCCGCCCTGGCCCCGCTCGACGACGACGAGCCGGGCGACGACCTGCTGGGCCAGCTCCGCGACGCGGTCATCGCGGGCAACGGCGCGATCTCCGAGCTCGTCCAGTCGGACCCGGACCTGGACGGCATGGGCACGACGCTCACGGCCGTCCTGTTCGCGGGCAACCGCCTGGGCATGGTGCACATCGGCGACTCGCGCGCCTACATGATGCGCAACGGCACCTTCACGCAGATCACGCACGACGACACGTTCGTGCAGTCGCTGATCGACGAGGGCCGGATCACCGAGGAGGAGGCCGCGACGCACCCGCAGCGGTCGCTGCTGCTGCGCGCCCTGACCGGGCACGAGGTGGAGCCGCGGCTGATGGTGCGGGAGGCCCGGCCGGGTGACCGCTACCTGCTGTGCTCGGACGGCCTGTCCGGCGTGGTCAGCATGGAGACCCTCGAGGAGGCCATCCGCATCCCGGACCCGCAGGCCTGCGCGGACCGGATGATCGAGTTGGCGCTCAAGGGCGGCGGGCCGGACAACGTGACGGTCGTGGTCGCCGACGTCGTCGACATCGACTTCGGGGAGGACGCCCCCATAGTGGGCGGCGCGGCCGGAGACGGCTCCGAGGACCCACCACCCCCCGACTCGCCCGCCTCGCGGGCGAGTTCGATAACGGGGCCCCGTCCGATCCCGCAGCGGGTCGAACCCCCGCAGCCGCCGCCGCAGCGACGCTCGCGCGCCGGCCGGGTGAAGGCGCTGCTGCTGGTGCTGTTCGTGCTGCTGATGCTGGCCGCGGCCGGTCTGGGCACCCGCTGGTACGTGCTGCGCCAGTACTTCGTGGGTGCGGCGCCGGACGGCCAGGTGTCGATCTTCCGGGGTGTGACCGGCAGCATCTTCGGCTTCGACCTGCACAGCCTGGTCGAGGGCTCGTGCCCGCCGGGCGCGCAGGCGTGCGAGCCGATCACCGTGGACGACCTGAAGGTGGCCACGCGGGACGTGGTGCGCAACGGCATCACCGACGTCGACGGTCTGGAGGGCGCGCGGGAGGCGATCCGCCGGCTGCGCACCGAGCAGACCCTGCCGCTGTGCTCGAAGGAGCAGTCGACGACCGGGGCGACGACGACCACCCCGCCGCCGGGTCTGGACCCGTCCGCAACCACCACGGCGCCGCCGACGTCCACCACTCAGGAGGGCACGCCGCTGCCCACGCCCGCGCAGAAGCCGGGCACGGACTGCCGAAAGGGTCAGTAGACGCATGGGTTCGCCGGTCCCCGGCGCGGAGGGCACGCCGCTCTCGGCGGCGAGCAGCACCTCGCCGGGTCTGAAGCCGCCCACGAGGCGGAGCAGCGAACTCTTCCTGCTCGCGTTCGCGGCGGGCCTGGTGACGATCGCGCTGATCCTGGTGGAGGCGAACCAGGAGCAGGAACTGACCATGCGCATCGTGTGGCTGGGCCTGGCCTACCTGGGCGTGCTCACCGTGGCGCACCTCGCGGTGCGCAAGTGGGCGCCGTACGCGGACCCGGTGATCCTGCCGTGCGTGGCGCTGCTCAACGGCCTGGGCCTGGTCATGATCCACCGGATCGACCTGGCCAAGGAGGGCGACAAGCTGCCCGGCGGCGGCATCTGGTCGCCGGCCGCGCCCAAGCAGGTGCTGTGGACGGCGATCGCGCTGGTGCTGTTCTGCATCGTGCTGGCGGTGCTGTCCGACCACCGGACGCTGGCCCGCTACGGCTACACGTTCGGCTTCCTGGGCCTGGTCGCGCTGGTGCTGCCGGGTGTGCTGCCCGGGTTCATCGCGCCGGAGATCAACGGCGCGAAGATCTGGTTGAGCTTCGGCGCGTTCTCCATCCAGCCGGGTGAGTTCGCGAAGATCCTGTTGATGGTGTTCTTCGCCGCGTTCCTGGTGTCCAAGCGCGAGCTGTTCACCGCGGCGGGCCGCAAGGTGCTGGGCATGGACCTGCCGCGCGCCCGTGACCTGGGTCCGCTGGTCGCCGCGTGGGCGGTGGGCGTGAGCATCATGGTCTTGCAGAAGGACCTGGGGTCGTCGCTGCTGTTCTTCGGCATCGTGCTGGTGCTGCTGTACGTGGCGACCGAGCGCGCGGCGTGGGTGGTGCTCGGCGTGGGCATGTTCTGCGTGGGCGCGGTGGTGGCGTGGCGGCTGTTCGGCCACGTGCAGATCCGCGTGCAGAACTGGCTGGACCCGTTCGCCGACCCGTCCGGCAAGGGCTACCAGATCCTCCAGTCGCTGTTCGGCCTGGGCACCGGCAACATCTTCGGCGCGGGCCTGGGCGGCGGGCGGCCGGACGAGATCCCCGAGTCCAACACCGACTTCATCACCGCCGTGATCGGCGAGGAGCTGGGTTTCGTCGGCCTGTCCGCGGTGCTGGTGCTGTACACGGTGCTGGCGCTGCGCGGCATGCGGAACTCGCTGGCCGTGCGCGACACGTTCGGCAAGCTGCTCGGCGGCGGCCTGTCGTTCGCGATCGCGTTCCAGATCTTCATCGTCGTCGGCGGGGTCACCAAGCTGATCCCGATGACCGGCATCACGGCGCCGTTCCTGTCCTACGGCGGCTCGTCGCTGCTGGCCAACTACATGCTGGTCGCCCTGCTGCTGCGGATCTCGGACGCGGCGCGCGCGCCGAAGTCGACACCGAAACCGCGTCCGCAGCAGCCCGCGATCGCCGACCAGTTCACTGTCATGGTGGAGCGTCCCAAATGAACACACCGCTCCGCCGCGTCGGCCTCGCCATGATGGTGATGATGCTGCTGCTCCTGGGCAACGCCACGTACGTCCAGGTGATCATGGCCGACGACTACCGGAAGAACCCGCTGAACCGGCGGGTGCTGCTGGACCAGTACTCGCGGGAGCGCGGGCAGATCATCGCCGCGGACGGCACGCCGATCGCGACCGTGGAGAAGACCACGGACCGCCTGCGCTACCTGCGCCGCTACGCCAACGGCCCGGCGTTCGCCCCGGTGACCGGTTTCTTCTCGACGACCTACGGCACCTTCGGCCTGGAACGCGTCGAGGACGACCTGCTCAACGGCTCGGACGACCGGTTGTTCGCGCGCCGGGTGTCGGACCTGATCACCGGCCGCGACCCGAAGGGCGGCAGCCTCCAGCTCACCATCGACGCCGCCCTCCAGCAGATCGCCTTCGAGAAGCTCCAGGGCGTGACCGGGTCGGTGGTGGCGATCCGGCCGCAGACCGGCGAGATCCTGGCGATGGTGTCCACGCCGTCCTACGACCCGAGCCTGCTGGCCAGCCACGACCCGGAGGTGCAGGAGAAGGCGTGGCTGGAGTACACCGCGCCGGACGGCCCGCAGCCCACCCGCAACCGGTCGGTGGCCGAGATCTACCCGCCCGGGTCGACGTTCAAGCTGATCGTGGCCGCCGCCGCGCTGGAAGAGGGCGCGAACAAGGACACGCAGGTCGACGGCCGCCCGGTGATCACTCTGCCGGGCACGGAGCGGACGCTGCCCAACTTCAACGACACGACGTGCGGCAACGGCGTCACCGCCACCCTCCAGGAGGCGTTGGCCAAGTCGTGCAACACCGCGTTCGCCGTGCTCGCCGACCAGCTCGGCCCGGAGAAGCTGCGCAAGCAGGCCCGCAAGTTCGGGTTCGACGACTCCGAGCTGACCGTGCCGCTGTCGGTGGCCACCTCGACGATGGGCCCGATGGCGGACAAGCCGTCGGTGTACCAGAGCGGCATCGGCCAGCGGGACGTGCGGGTCACGCCGCTCCAGAACGCGATGATGGCCGCGACCATCGCCAACGGCGGCGCCCGCATGAAGCCGCACTTCGTGTCGAAGATCCTCGCGCCCGACCTCCAGGCGATCAGCGAGACCAAGCCGGACGAGCTGGACGAGGCGATGGACCCCGACAAGGCGGCTCTGCTGCGCGACATGATGGTCGAGTCGGAGAAGAACACCGGCGGCACCGGCAAGCTGTCCGGGGTGACCATCGCGTCCAAGACGGGCACCGCCGAGCACGGCGAGGACGTCGCCTCGACCAACCCGCACGCCTGGTACGTGGCGTTCGCGCCGGCCGAGAAGCCGGAGATCGCGATCGCCGTGATCGTGGAGAACGGCGGCCAGCAGGGCCTGTCCGCGACCGGCGGCCGGGTGGCCGCGCCGATCGGCCGTGCGGTCATCGGCGCGTACCTCGGGAGCCGCTGATGCTGACCTCGGGCCAGTTGCTCGCCGAGCGGTACCGCCTGTCGCGGCGGATCGCGGTCGGCGGCATGGGCGAGGTGTGGGAGGCGGCGGACACCCGGCTGGACCGCAAGGTCGCGGTGAAGGTGCTCAAGGCGGAGCTGTCCGGTGACTCGGAGTTCCTCAACCGGTTCCGGATCGAGGCGCGCACCACGGCGTCGCTGAACCACCCGGGCATCGCCGCGGTGCACGACTACGGCGAGACCGCGTCGATCCCGGACGGGCCGGAGGACACCGCCTACCTGGTGATGGAGCTGGTGGAGGGCGAGCCGCTGGCCGCGATCATCGCCCGCGGCAGGCTCGGCGCGGACCGCACGCTGGACCTGCTGGAGCAGGCGGGCAACGCGTTGCAGGCCGCGCACGAGCGGGGCCTGGTGCACCGGGACGTGAAGCCGGGCAACATCCTGGTGACCCCGACCGGCAAGGTGAAGATCACCGACTTCGGCATCGCCAAGGCCGCCGACGCGGCGCCGGTGACGCACACCGGCATGGTGATGGGCACCGCGCACTACATCGCGCCGGAGCAGGCGCTGGGCCACGCCGCCGAGCCGGCCAGCGACGTGTACGCGCTGGGTGTGTGCGGGTACGAGTGCCTGACCGGGCACCGGCCGTTCCTGTCGGAGAACGCGGTGACGGTCGCGATGATGCACATCCGGGACGTGGCGCCGCCGCTGCCGCCGGACGTGCCGCCGGGTCCGCGGGCGCTGATCGAGGCGACCCTGGTGAAGGACCCGCGGCAGCGCTACCGCAACGGCGGCGAGTTCGCGGCGGCGGTCAGCGCGGTGCGCAACGGCCAGCCGCTGCCGGTGCCGACGGGCCTGGCGATGGCGGTCGGGCCGCCGCCCGCGTTCACCGGCGCGCAGGTGACGCACCCCGGCATCCCGGTGACCCACCCCGGCTCGCGGCCCGGCATGCAGCCCGTGCCGCCCGGACCGCCGGTCAACGGTCCGCGCACGGACGCTTTCGGTCCGTTGCCGCCGCCCCCGCGACCACCGGGGCGCAACCGGGCCCTGCTGTGGGTTATGGTCGCTGTGCTGGTGGCCGTGCTGCTGGTGCTCGGCGTGGTCGTCCTGCGCGCGCTGGGTGACGACGACGTGCCGACCGGCACGGGCACGAACCGGTCCAGCGGGACGAACCAGGTGGGCGCCACGAGTGCCCGCACCTCGACGCAGGACTCGACCGATCAGATCCCCGGCACCACGACGGTCACGATCACCGAGTCCGACTTCGTCGGCGACCCGGCCGACGAGGTGGCGAGGAAGCTCGACGACCGCGGCCTCGACCCCGAGGTGCACGTCGACCAGGGCGGCGCGCCGCGGGACGCGAAGCGGTGCCGGGTGTCGGACGTGAGCCCGACCGGTGAGGTTGCGATCGGCTCACGGGTGACGGTGACGTGTGTACCGACGTGATGGTGGAGCGGTACGAAATCGGACGGAAGCGATGGCAGGACCGTTGACGAGGAGCGGGACGAAGCACTGATGAGCACTCCGCGACTGCTCTCCAACCGCTACGAGCTGGGTGAGACCCTCGGATACGGCGGCATGTCGGAGGTGCACAAGGGCCGCGACGTCCGGCTCGGCCGGGACGTGGCGATCAAGGTGCTGCGCGCCGACCTCGCCCGTGACGCCCAGTTCCAGGAGCGGTTCCGCCGGGAGGCGCAGAACTCGGCCGCGCTGAACCACCCCGCCATCGTCGCGGTCTACGACACCGGTGAGACCAACACCGAGTACGGCCCGCTGCCGTACATCGTGATGGAGTACGTGGACGGCCGGACGCTGCGCGACATCGTCAAGACGCAGGGCCCCATGTCGGGCAAGCGCGCGATGGAGATCATGGCGGACGTGTCGGCCGCGCTGGACTTCAGCCACCGGCACGGGATCGTGCACCGGGACGTGAAGCCCGCCAACGTGATGATCACCAGATCCGGTGCGGTGAAGGTGATGGACTTCGGCATCGCCCGCGCCGTGCACGACGGCCAGGCGGCGGTGACCCAGACCGCGGCCGTGATCGGCACCGCCCAGTACCTGTCGCCGGAGCAGGCGCGGGGCGAGGCGGTGGACGCGCGGTCGGACGTGTACGCGTCGGGCTGCGTGCTGTTCGAGCTGCTGACCGGTGAGCCGCCGTTCACCGGCGACTCGCCCGTGGCGGTGGCCTACCAGCACGTGCGGGAGGACCCGAAGCCGCCGTCGGCGCTGAACCCGAAGGTGACGCCGGCGCTGGACGCGATCGTGCTCAAGGCGATGGCCAAGGGTCCCGCGAACCGCTACCAGTCGGCCGCCGAGATGCGCGCGGACCTGGTGCGCGTGCTGTCCGGGCAGCGCCCGTCCGCGCCCGCGGTGATGACGGCCGAGGACCGGACCGCGGTGCTCAACCAGTCGCCGCGCACCGAGGTCGCCGCGGGCGGGCGGCACCGGCCCTCCGCGATGCGCGAGGAGCCCGCCGACTACGACCCGATCGCGGACGAGGAGGAGGAGCGGCGCGCCCGGCGCAAGAAGACGATCATGATCACGCTGGTCGTCCTCCTGTGCATCGCGGTGCTCGCCCTCGCCGCCTGGATCACCACGACGCTGCTGGACAACGACAAGGACACCGGCACGGCGAAGATCGACGTGCCGACGCTCAAGGGCCAGACGCAGTCGGCGGCCAGCGCCGAGCTGAGCCGGCTCGGGTTCAACCCCACGGTCAAGCTGGTGCCGTGCCAGCCCGGCTCCGAGCCGGCGTGCACGAGCGAGGACATCGGCAAGGTGGTCGACACCGACCCGAAGGCCGGCACCAAGCTGGACAAGTTCGCCAACGTGACGATCCTGGTCGGCGCGGCGGCGGAAGCCGTCGACGTCCCGGACGTGCGCGGCCTCAGCGCCGCCGACGCGCAGAAGAAGCTCCAGGAAGCCGGGTGGGGCTTCAAGCAGGACTCCGCCACCGTCGAGGTCGAGGACCCGAAGCTCGTCGACAAGGTGGCGAACCAGAACCCGGCCGCGGGCACGAAGGCGCCCAAGGGCAGCACCATCACGGTGACCCTGGGCAAGGGTCCGGAGTCCGCGCAGCTGCCGGACGTGACCGGCCAGTCCTTCGCCAACGCCAAGGCGACGCTGGAGGGCAACGGGTTCAAGGTGCAGTCCAAGGAAGTGGACAGCCCCGAGGAGCAGGGCGAGGTCGTGGCCCAGAACCCCGGCCCGGGTCGGGCGGAGAAGGGTTCGCTGATCACGCTGAGCGTGTCGAGGGGCAACCAGATCCTGATGCCCGACCTGACCGGCATGACGGAGAACCAGGCGCGCACCAAGCTCAGCCAGCTCGGCTGGACCGGCGACCTGAACGTGGTGTCGAAGACGGCGACGAACGACATCCAGCAGGACAAGAAGATCGTCGACCAGGAGGTCAAGCCGAACGCCGCGCTGGCCAAGAACGGCCGGGTGAACGTGGTGCTGGCCGAGTTCAAGGTCGGCGCGACGACCACCAGGTAAGCCCTCGAACGACGAAGACCCCCGGCCTGGACGAGGTCGGGGGTCTTCGTTTGTCCACAGGTTTGCCCACAGGGGTGGACAACTCGAACGGGTGTTCGATTCAGGCGCGCCGAGCGGCGGCGGCGAGCTGGCGCATGCCGTTCTCCAGGCGTTCGACGGTCGCCTCGGGGACCTCGAACCCGCACACCTTCAGCCAGTTGGCGAGCATCCGGTGACCGCCGTCGGTCAGCACGGACTCGGGGTGGAACTGGACGCCCTCGACCGGCAGTTCCCGGTGCCGCATGGCCATCACCACGCCGGACTCGGTGCGGCCGGTGACCTCGAACTCGGCCGGGATCGTGTCGGGGAGCACGGTCAGCGAGTGGTAGCGGGTCGCGGTGAACGGGTTCGGCACGCCCGCCAGGACGCCCGCGCCCGTGTGGTGCACCACACTCGTCTTGCCGTGCAGCAGCTCCGGCGCGAGGTCGACGGTGCCGCCCCACACCGCGCCGATGGCCTGGTGGCCGAGGCACACGCCGAACACCGGGACGCCCGCGTCCGCGCAGTGGCGGATCACGTCCATGCTCCGGCCGGCCTTCTCCGGGGTGCTCGGACCAGGGCTGACCAGCACGCCACCGACCTCGCCGAGCTCGTCGAGCTCGACGGCGTCGTTGCGCCGGACGACGCACTCGACACCGAGCTGGGCGAGGTACTGGACGAGGTTGTAGACGAAGCTGTCGTAGTTGTCGACCACGAGCACGCGCATGCCGCCAGCGTAGCCGTGAGCAACCTCTCGTCAGAAGTGATCTTAGGCTAACCTAACCTTGAGCTATGACACGTACTCTGCGCGTCGCCGTCGTCGGCGCCGGCCCCGCGGGCATCTACGCCGCCGACAACCTGATCAAGTCGGGGGCCGACGTCCGCATCGACCTGTTCGAGCGGATGCCCGCCCCGTACGGCCTGATCAGGTACGGCGTCGCCCCGGACCACCCGCGCATCAAGGGCATCGTCACCGCCCTCCAGCGCGTGCTGGACCGGCCGGAGGTCCGGTTCTTCGGCGGCGTCGAGTACGGCATCGACCTCAAGCTCGACGACCTGCGCCAGTTCTACGACGCCGTGGTGTTCTCCACCGGCGCCGAGAAGGACCGGCCGCTGGACGTGCCCGGCATCGACCTCGACGGCTCGTACGGCGCGGCCGACTTCGTGTCCTGGTACGACGGCCACCCGGACGTGCCGCGCACCTGGCCGCTGCACGCCTCCCAGGTCGCCGTGCTCGGCGTCGGCAACGTGGCGCTGGACGTGGCCCGCATCCTCGCCAAGAGCGCCGACGAGTTGCTCACCACCGAGATCCCCGACAACGTCTACCAGGGCCTGAAGGCCAGCCCGGTCACCGACGTGCACGTGTTCGGCCGCCGCGGCCCCGCCCAGGCCAAGTTCACCCCGCTGGAGCTGCGCGAACTCGACCACTCGCCGCACGTCGAGGTCATCGTGCACCCCGAGGGCATCGACTTCGACGCCGCCAGCATGGCCGCGATCCGGTCCAACAAGCAGGTCGAGATGGTCGTCAAGACCCTCCAGGAGTGGGCCATCCGCGACGCCGGCGACCGGCCGCGCCGCCTCCACCTGCACTTCCTCGAAGCGCCCGTCGAGGTGCTCGGCGAGGACGGCCGCGTGGTCGGCCTGCGCACCGAGCGCATGGAGCTGACCGGCGACGGGAACGTCCGCGGCACCGGCGAGCACACCGACTGGCCGGTGCAGGCGGTGTACCGGGCCGTCGGCTACCTGTCCACGCACCTGCCGGACGTGCCGTTCGACCACCAGTCCGGCACCGTGCCGCACGAGGCCGGCCGCGTGCTCGACCTCGACGACCAGGCCATCCCCGGCGTCTACGTCACCGGCTGGATCAAGCGCGGCCCGATCGGCCTCATCGGCCACACCAAGGGCGACGCGCTGGAGACCGTGACCAGCCTGCTCGCCGACGCGCCGCTGCTGCCCGAACCGCCGGTCACCGACCCGGACGCCGTGGTCCGGTTCCTGGAGCAGCGCGCCGTGCCGTTCACCACCAACGAGGGCTGGCTCAAGCTCGACGCCCACGAGATCGCACTCGGCCAACCCCAGGACCGCGCCCGGGTGAAGGTCGTGGACCGCACCGAGATGACGCGCATCTGCCGCGGCGAGTGACGCACCCTCTCAGCCGGCACCCCCCGAATTGTCGGTACCGGCTGGGACAATGGAAGCGGGGGCCGGAGGCCGCGCCCAGCGCGGCCTACTGCGGCGTCGTCACGTTGTTGAACGGCAGCTTCGGCTCGATCCACGGGAACACCACGAACAGCAGCAACGCCACCACCCCGGCCACCAGCACGGTCGCCTCCAGGACGCGCACCGGCAGCGGGCCGGGGAGGTGGCGCCAGATCCAGCCGTACATCACTGCTCCTTGAGCTCTTCGGGCACGAACCCCTCGGCCTTCGGGTAACCCTGCGTCAGCACGGCGTGCACGATGAGCCGCTGCCGGTCGGAGAAGCGCGGGTGGCACGTGGTCAGCGTGAGCAGCGCGACCTGCTGCGCCTGCGGCACCTCGCCCTCGAAGTGCGGGACCGGGTCGATGACCTCGCCCTGCGTCGGCAGCACGATCTCCTGGCCCACGGTCTTGTCGTACGGCGCGCCCAGCGGCGACACCTTGCCGCACTTCGGGTCCTTGACCTTGTCGCTCTGCGCCCACCCGGCGACCTCGCTGGCCTTGGGCAGCATCCGGTAGACGAACCACTCGGTCTGCGTCTCCACGACGATCGCGTCGCACGCGTTGAGCAGGTCCAGGTCGTTGAACGGCGCGCCCTTGCCGACCCGATGGCCGGCGACCGCGAAGTTGCCGGGCGCGCCGGGCAGCGCGGTGTTCACGTAGTGGCCGGGGCCGATCTCCAGGTGCTTGTCGCTGGTGCCCTCGACGACGGAGAACTTGAAGTCCGGGCCGAACGCGGGGATGTACATCTTGGCGAAGGCCTCGCCCTCGACCAGGTCGTACTGCGCCTGCCGCTGCGGGTCGGCCTGGACGGTGTTCGCGCCCCACTTGTCGTCCAGGGCGGAGGTGGCGTCGTCCTGCTTGCCGGCGGAGATGAGGTCGGTGATGTACACCTCGTAGACCACGAAGAGCAGGATCACCAGGCCGAACGTGATGAGCAGCTCGCCGACCGTGCGCACGGTCTTGCGGCCGGCGCTGTCCTTCGGGGGCGGCGGCTCGTCGTCCTCGTAGTCGTCGTCTTCGTAGTCCTCGTAGTCGTCGTACTCGTCGTCGTAGTCGTCCTCGTGGTCGTCGACCGGCTTGATGATCTCGGTCGGCGGGTCCACCGGACGGGGGCGCGGTGGCCGGGCGGGCGCGCCGGACGGCGGCAGGCTGCCGGAGAACGCGCTGGTGTAGCGGGTGGCGTCGGCCGGGGGCGGGCCGGGGTGCGGCCTGCGGCCGGGGGTCTGCGGCTCGGGCTCGCCGTTGAGGCGACGACCCAGCGCCCCGCTGGGCGCACCAGGTCCGGGTGTCCTCGGCAGACCTCCGGGCGGCGTGCCCGGTGGCGTCATGCTTCCGGGTGGCGTGCCCGGAGGGGTCCTCGGCATTCCGCCGGGTGGCGTGCCCGGCGGCATGGCCATACCGCCGGGCGGCGTGCCTGGGGGCGGCGTGGGCGGTCCGCCGGGTGGCGTGCCCGGTGGCATCCTCGCCATCCCGCCTGGCGGCGTGCCCGGTGGTGGCGTGCTCGGCGGCATCCTCGCCATTCCACCTGGCGGCGTGCCTGGTGGGGTCCTGGGCAGACCTCCGGGCGCGCCCGGTGGCGGCATGGGCAGTCCATCGGGTGGTGTGCCCGGTGGGGTCCGCGCCATCCCGCCGGGAGGTGTGCCGGGGCCGGGTGGGGTCCTCGGCAGGCCGCCCGGAGGCGTGCCGAGCGGGATGGGCGGCGGCACCGGTTCGGGTGCGCGCCGCCGGCCGCCTGGTTCGGGGGCGTCCTCGGCGGCCCTGCGCCGACCTCCCGGCCGAAGGCCGCCGGGGGGCGGTCCGGCGGGTGGCGGGCCGGCGGGCTCGTCCGGTGCGCGCCTTCGCCCGCCCGGCTCGACGTGTCCCGCCTCCGCGTCGTACCCGGCCTGCTCGTAGCCGGCCTGGTCGTAGCCGGCCTGGTCGTAGCCGGCCTGGATGTGTCCGGCCTGCTCGACGTACCCGGCCCGGTCGACGTACCCGCCCAGGGACGGCTCGTCGTCCTCGTCGCGCCGCCGCCGGCGGCCACCGGACCGCTCGGGTGGAGCGACGTCCTCGTCCCGCAACCGCCGGCGACCGCCCGGCTCCGGCGCGAGGTGCCCGGACCGGGAGTCCGGGTCGAGGTGGCCCGAGCGGGTCTCCGGGTCGCCGTAGCCGCGCGGTCCCGGCGCGGGGGCGTCGTAAGGCTCGTCGTAGTGCTCGTCTTGGGGCTCGTCGTAGTGGCGCGAACCACGCTCGGGAGCGGGCCACGCGCGCGGCGCGGGGTCGTCCCAGGACGGTGCGACCTGCGTGACTTCCTCGGGTCCCGGTGGGGGAACCCGGGGGCGGGGCGGCGGGCCCGACGGGCCGCCTCGCGGCGGGGGCGGGTCGTAGCTCACCGAAAAACCTCCCGGGCCGAACGTTCCAGAACTACGCGGTGCTTCAGGGACCTGCTCGGTTACGTTAACGTGTTCATCCAGCAGTGGACGTAAACTCGCGCCACTGGAGGCTCATCCACCCGTCAGGCGAGGACAGAATGCCCAAGTCCAAGGTCCGCAAGAAGGCCGTCTACACGGCGCCGGCCGATCGCCGCACCCCGGTGAAGGTCAAGGCGGCGGGACCGTCGCACCCGGTCTACATCGCCGTGATGCTCGGCATGATGCTGCTCGGTCTGGCGTGGCTGGTGGTCAACTACATCGCGGGCGACAAGGTGCCGGTGATGATGGACCTCGGGAGCTGGAACTTCGGTATCGGGTTCGCCCTGATGATCATCGGTCTGCTCATGACGATGCGGTGGCGCTGACCACCTCGCTACGCCACGTGGCGGACGGCCCGGACGCTTCACACGTCCGGGCCGTCTCGCGTTAGCCGGTCGTTCACCCCGTTCACCCGCGGGTCACCGAAGCACAGAGATGTAAGTCATCCCCAATGGGGACAACTCCTGTGGACAACTTTGCGCCAATTTGCACAAGCGCCGGTAGAGCCCCTCAGTTGTCCACATGCGGAACACTCGACAGCGTGACGCCACCTCGTTCCTGGTCCCCCAGACCCGCCGCCATCGCCCTCGCCTGGGTCCTGGCCGCGGTCGCCCTGCTGCTCACCGTCCTGGGCCCCGACGCCGCGACCCGAGTCCTCATGGGCACCGGAACGGCCCTGGTCGTGGCGATGGCGGCATACGGAACCCTGGTCCGCCCCCGCCTCACCGTCGACGACACGGGCCTCACCGTCCGCACGCTGACCGGCCCGCGCCACCTGCCGTGGCACGAGGTGCACGTCAAGCTCGTCCACACCCGCCGCCTGGGCCGCGAGGTGGCCACGCTCGAACTGGACTGGCGCCGCGGCGAGGACGAGCACCTCTACGTGCTCACCCCGACCGACCTGGGCGCCGACCCCCGCGACGTGGCGGACGTCCTGCACGCCCTGCGCCCCTAGACCAGCTGACCCGCCCGCACCGCCACCAGCACGACGAACAGCACCAGGCCGACCGCGACCACTCCCGCCTGGTACCACTCGCGCTTCTCCCGGGGCGCGTAGACGAACCCGAGGGTCACCAGCGCGCCGGCGACGAACCCGCCGGCGTGCCCGATCAACGACACCCCCGGAAGGGTGAAACTGGACACCACGTTGAGCACGAACACGGGCAGCACGACACCGGGGTTGAAGCCCATCGGCCGCATCGCCACCAGCACCGCGCCCATCAGCCCGTACACCAGGCCGGACGCGCCCGCGCCGATCGAGCCCGGGTCGCCGAACAGGAACACCGCCGCCCCGCAGCCCAGGATCGACAGCACCGACACCGCCACGAACCGGGTCGTCCCGAACGCCGGCTCCAACAGCCAGCCCAGGATGGCCAGCCACAGCATGTTCAGCGCCAGGTGCAGGAAGCCGACGTGGGTGAACGCGTTCGTCGCGAACCGCCACCACTCGTCGCCGCCGACCACCGCCCACGGCCACAGCCCGAAGTCGCCGAACAGCGCCGTGCGGTCGACGGCGATCGGGTTGCCGGCCTCGACCGCGAGCAGCACGAAGACCAGCACGTTCAGGCCGATCAGCACCGCGGTCACCAGCGGTCGGCCGCCGCCCTCGGTGCCGAGGAAGTTGCGGGCGCGGCGGACGGTCCGCTTGCCCTCGTTCACGCAGTCGACGCAGTGGTAGCCCACCGACGCCTCGCGCAGGCACTCCGGGCAGGCCGGTCGGTCGCACCGGGTGCAGCGCAGCCCGGTGACCCGGCCGGGGTGCCGCACGCAGGCGACAGCGCCGACCGGGTCACCCGGCGCGACTGGGGTGCTCATCGCACTCGGGTCAGGAGCGCTCGATCGAGACCTTGGTGATCACCACGTCGGTGACCGGGCGGTCGCCGGCGCCGGTGGGGGTGTTGCCGATCGCGTTCACCACGTTGATGGAGTCCTGGTCGGCGACCTCGCCGAAGATCGTGTGCTTGAAGTTCAGCCACGTCGTCGGCGCCACCGTGATGAAGAACTGCGAGCCGTTGCTGTTGGGGCCGGCGTTCGCCATCGCCAGCAGGTACGGCTTGTTGAACTGGAGTTCCGGGTGGAACTCGTCGGCGAACTTGTAGCCCGGGCCGCCGCGCCCGGTGCCGGTCGGGTCGCCACCCTGGAGCATGAAGCCCGCGATGACGCGGTGGAAGATCGCCCCGTCGTAGAACGGGCCGCTGTTCTCGCCGCGGGCGTTGGCCTCGCTGTAGTCCTTGGTCCCCTCCGCCAGTCCGACGAAGTTCGCCACCGTCTTGGGAGCGTGGTCGGGGAAGAGGTTGATGCGGATGTCGCCCTGCGTGGTGTGCAGGGTCGCCGTCACCTTGGTCCCGACGAGCGAGTCGTTGCTGTCTGCCACGCACACCATCGTGCCATCCGCCGGGCGGTGTGGTTGGGGAAGGGGCAGGATGGGTATTGCCACATCGTGACTGGCCGACGACTTGTGGAGCAGAAATGGATGAAGTAGCTGCCATGACCCGAGCCGGGGAGTCGGTTGGCAAGGCCGTCGGCACGGGCATCCGCGCGGTCCGCCGCGGGGCGGTCCGCGCCGGTCACGTCGGTGCGGACGCGGCGTCCACCTGGGCCGAACGGGCCGAGGAGAAGCTCGCCGAGCGGGGCGTGACGGCCGACCGCGTGCGCGGCGTCGTCGCGGACCGGGCGGGACTGCTGGTGGAGAAGGCGGAAGAGGTCGAGAAGTCGACCCGCAAGACCCGCAAGCAGCTCGCGAAGAAGGCCCAGGGCGTGCGCAAGGACCTGGTCAAGGCCGCCGAGCGGGCCCGCAAGGAGGCCAAGGTGCGCGCCAAGGACGTGCGCAAGGCCGCCAAGCAGGCGCGCAAGGAGATGGCCGCGGCGCAGCGGCCCTCGCGCCGCAAGTGGCCGTGGGTGCTCGCGGTCCTGGCGGCCGGTGCGGTCGCCGGGTACGTGGCGCTGACCCGCCGTCCGCAGGAAGTTCACCTGGAAGAGGAGGAGGCCGTCGCGCCGACTCCGCCGAGCTCGACGCCGCCCGCCGCGACGCCGTCGGACTCCGAGGCGCACGCCACGCGCAACGGCCGCGTCTCCGACCGGAGCTGATCTCCGGCACGGTCACCGCGCCCGCTCACCCGGTGTGAGCGGGCGCGCGGCGCGTCCTAGAGACCCAGGTTGGCCACGACGGTCTCGGCGACCCGCTTGGCCTTGATCGTCTGCTTCTGGTTGCTGGTCACGACGACCGCGTCGCCGCCCTTCGCCACCGCGTAGACCGCGCCCTCCGCCAGGACCAGGGACCCGCCCTCCCAGCCCGCCGGCGCGCTCGCGGGACTGGACCCCGACACCGGGGCGGCCCGGTCGACCACGGCCTTCGCCGTCGCGGCGTCGCCGTGGAACACCCACACGGTCAGCTGAACGTCGGTGGCGTTCGCGTAGAAGAAGCACGCCGGGTCGGGCTGGTCGGCCGACAGCCGGACCTTGCGCACGAGCTGCCCGTTCGCCTCGGCCACGTACGCCGACTCCAGGTACGGGCACTGGCCGTCGGCGGCGGGCTGCGGCTCGGGTGGCGGGCCTGCCGGCCGGGTGGTGGCGGGGACGGCCGCGGTGGTCGGCGGGGCGGTCGTCGCGACCGTGGCGGGCTCGGCGGTGCACGCGGCCAGGGCGCCGAGGGCCAGCAGGCTGGGCAGGGCGGTTCGCAGCACTCGGTTCATAGGGCCGCAAGTCAACCAGATGCCCCGATCGGCGCAGCGGGCGACAGGTAAGCAACAGGTAATTGAATCCGTGACCATCTAGGCACGCCAGGTGTCCGGCGCTAGCTTTGAACCACCCTGCCAGGCCGCCCCTGCTATGTGAGGACTGACTCGTTATGAACGTGTTGGACCGCGGCCGAGATCACGCGTTGGCGCTGTTCAGGATCGTCGTCGGAGTGTTGTTCGTGTGCCACGGCGCACAGAAGGTGTTCGGGGTGCTGGGCTCGAAGGGCGCGGTGCCGATCACGTCGTGGCCGGCGGGTCCCGCCGGTGTGATCGAGCTGGTCGGCGGCGCGCTGATCGTGCTCGGGCTGGGGACGCGGGTCGCCGCGCTCGTCTCGTCGGGCGCGATGGCCTACGCGTACTTCGTGGTGCACCAGCCGCAGGGCCTCCTGCCGATCCAGAACAAGGGCGAGTTGGCGGCCGTGTACTCCTGGGTGTTCCTGCTGCTGGTGTTCACCGGTCCGGGCGCCTGGGCGCTCGACCGGGTGATCGCCGCGCGCAAGCAGGCCGGATCGGCGACGCCTGCGCACGTCTGACGCGGGTACCGGGTGGGGCGCTCCTGTCGGGGCGTCCCACCCTCACCGGCGGACGCGGTACCGGACGTGGCTGACCAGGTCGGTGCCGCGGGTCTCCATCGGCTCCAGGTCCAGCCGCCCGACACCCTCGAACAGCCGCGCTCCCGACCCGAGCGTCATGGGCGCGACGTGCAGCCACAACTCGTCGATGAGACCGGCCGAAAGGCACTGGTTGACCACCGAAGCACCACCCGCGACGGCCACGTTCCGGTCGCCGGCGGCCTCCCGCGCCCGTTCCAGCGCCGCCTGCACACCGTCGGTGACGAAGTGGAACGTGGTGCCACCGAGCATCTCGACCGGCTCGCGCGCGTGGTGGGTGAGCACGAACACCGGCGCGTGGTACGGCGGCTCGTCGCCCCACCAGCCGCGCCAGTCCCCCTCCCACTCGCCGCGCACCGGGCCGAACATGTTGCGGCCCATCACGAACGCGCCCGCGTCGAGGATCCCCGCCAGCTCCGCCGGGTGCCGGTCGGCCTGCTCGAACTGCCAGCGGTGCAGCAGCTCCCCGTCGACGCCCAGCGGGTCCTCGACGGTCTGGTCCGGCCCGGCGACGAACCCGTCGACCGAGACCGTGATGCCGCACGTGACGATACCCACAACGATCTCCCCGGTCGCGGAAACGCCAAAAGGCCCGCGAACGCTCGCGAGCCTTCAGTACGTGGAGACGAGGGGAATCGAACCCCTAACC
This sequence comes from Saccharothrix sp. CCNWYY140, assembly GCF_037401995.1. Taxonomy (NCBI): domain Bacteria; kingdom Bacillati; phylum Actinomycetota; class Actinomycetes; order Pseudonocardiales; family Pseudonocardiaceae; genus Saccharothrix; species Saccharothrix sp. CCNWYY140. Next base: position 92,787 of record NZ_JBBEGC010000003.1, on the reverse strand, counting down.
CCCGCCTTGCAAAGGCGGTGCTCTGCCAATTGAGCTACGTCCCCCTCACGAGGGGCGGCAGCACCGCCCTCGCGGGATCAGTCGGTGGGGGCGGTGGCCTCGCGCCACAGGTCAGCGTCGGCCTTGGCCGAGCGGCTGCGCTTGACGAAGAACAGGACCGCACCGGCGACGGCGACAAGTGCGATGATCTTCTTCACAGCAGTTCCCCTCTGCAATCCTGTGAATCTTCCGGTGGGCCTAGGAGGACTTGAACCTCCGACCTCTTCATTATCAGTGAAGCGCTCTAACCGCCTGAGCTATAGGCCCTCGGGGCAACGACGGCAACAGTACACGATCGCCCGTCGCCGCCCCAAATCGGGTGCTACTCCCGTTCGGACAGGGTCACTTCCAGTCCGCCCGCGAGGTCCGCCGACACGTTGTAGACGAACGCGCCGACCGTCGCCAGGGCCGTGAACAGCACGATGTTCACCGCGCCGACGATCGCGGCCACGCCGAACACGCGCCCGGCGCTGATCAACGGGTCACCCGAGGACTCGTTGCCCTGGAGCAGGTCGTTGGCGGTGTTGTTGATCTTGTCCCACACGCCCATGCCGTTCAGCACGCCGTACAGCACGCCGACCGCGACCAGCCACACGAAGAACAGCGCCACGCTGAGCACCAGCGCCAGCTTCAGCACCGACCACGGGTCGACCCGCTTGACCTGGAGGCTCGCCCGGCGCGGACCCCGGCCGGGCCGCCGCGCCGAGGGCGCGGAGGCGGCCGGACGACCGTTCGCCGCGCCCAGGTTCACCGAGGTGCGCGCGGCGCCCTGCGGCGCGGCGGTGCCGGTGATCACCGGTCGCGCCACGGCGACGGTGTCCGGGTCCTGCGCCGGGTACGCGGGCGCGCCCGCCTCCGCCGGCTGCTCGGGGGCCGGGTCGCCCGGCCCGACCTGCTGCGCCTCGGCGTACTGCGCGTCGCCGGCCACCCGGGCCCACGGCGGGGGCGCGGCCGGCGCCTCCTGCTCGGCGGCAGCGGCGGGCGCCGGCGCGTCACCTCCCGACGAGCCCTGGCCAGACGACGTCTGCACCGTCGGTTCGTCGCCCGGTGTCGACTCGGCACCGGGCCGGGTGATCACCGCGGTCTTGTCCTCTGGCTTCTCGGGTGAGCTCACGAGCAGTCCTCAACCTCTCGTCCGCGCTAGTTGGCAGGCTCCGCCGTGTCGGCGTCGGTGCCGTCACCAGTGGTGACGTCTCCGGCCTCGTCGGCGTTGCGTGCCACCGCGATGAGAGTGGTCCCTTCGCCGAGGTTCATCAACCGGACGCCCTTCGTCTGCCTGCCCGCTTTGCGCACCTCCGCGGCGCTGGTGCGGATCACACCGCCCGCGGACGTGATCGCGTACAGCTCGTCGTCGACGTCGACGATGAGCGCGCCGACAAGCCTCCCACGGCGCCGGTCGTGCTGGATGGTCAGCACACCCTTCCCGCCACGCCCCTGCACCGGGTAGTCCTCGATCGGCGTGCGCTTGGCGTACCCGCCGTCGGTGGCCACCAAAACAAACAGACCCTCTTGGACCACGCCGATGGACAGCAGCTCGTCGCCGGAGTTGAACCGCATGCCCTGGACGCCCGAGGTCGCGCGGCCCATCGGGCGCAGCGCCTCGTCGTTGGCGTGGAACCGGATGGACTGGCCGTCCCTGGACACCAGCAGCAGGTCGTCGTCGGCCGAGCAGAGCACGGCGCCGACCAGCTCGTCGTCCTCGCGCAGGTTGATGCCGATGAGACCACCCGAGCGGTTGGAGTCGAAGTCGACCAGCTTCGACTTCTTCACCAGGCCCTTGCGGGTGGCCAGCACCAGGTACGGCGCGACCTCGTAGTTCTTGATCTCGATGACCTGGGCGATCTCCTCGTCGGGCTGGAACGCGAGGAGGTTGGCCACGTGCTGGCCGCGCGCGTTGCGGTTGGCCTCGGGCAGCTCGTAGGCCTTGGCCCGGTACACCCGGCCCTTGTTGGTGAAGAACAGGATCCAGTCGTGGGTCGAGCACACGAAGAAGTGCGCCACGATGTCGTCCTGCTTGAGCTGCGCGCCCTGCACGCCCTTGCCGCCGCGCTTCTGCGAGCGGTACAGGTCGGTCTTGGTGCGCTTCGCGTAACCCGTCCGGGTGATCGTGACGACGACGTCCTCGACCGCGATGAGGTCTTCCATCGACACGTCGCCGTCGAACGGCACGATCTTGGTGCGCCGGTCGTCGCCGTGCTTCTCGACGATGGCCAGCAGCTCCTCGCGCACGATGGCGCGCTGCCGCTCTGGCTTGTCGAGGATGTCCTTGAGGTCGGCGATCTCGATCTCGATCTCGGCCAGCTGGTCGACGATCTTCTGCCGCTCCAGGGCCGCCAGGCGGCGCAGCTGCATCTCCAGGATCGCGTTGGCCTGGATCTCGTCGACGTCGAGCAGCTCCATCAGGCCGGTGCGCGCCGCCTCGGGCGTGTCCGACCGGCGGATCAGCGCGATCACGGCGTCGAGCTGGTCGAGCGCCTTGACCAGGCCGCGCAGGATGTGGGCCCGCTCCTCGGCCTTGCGCAGCCGGTAGCGGGTGCGCCGGACGATGACCTCGATCTGGTGCTTCACGTAGTGCCGGATCATCTGGTCCAGGCGCAGCGTGCGCGGCACGCCGTCGACCAGGGCCAGCATGTTCACGCCGAACGAGTACTGGAGCTGGGTGTGCTTGTAGAGGTTGTTCAGCACGACCTTGGCGACCGCGTCCCGCTTGAGCGTGACCACGATCCGCATGCCCGAGCGCTTGTTGGACTCGTCGGCGATGTTCGCGATGCCGGTGAGCTTCTGGTCGCGGACCAGGGCGGCGATGTTCTCCACCAGGTTGTCCGGGTTGACCTGGTAGGGCAGCTCGGTGACGACCAGGATCGTGCGGCCCTTGGCGTCCTCGTCGATCTCGACGACCGCGCGCATCTTCACCGAGCCGCGGCCGGTGCGGTAGGCGTCCTGGATGCCGGAGGTGCCGAGGATCTGGCCGTAGGTCGGGAAGTCGGGACCCTTGATGCGCTCGATCATCGCTTCGAGGGTCTCCTCCTCGGAGGCCTCGGGGTTGTCCAGCGCCCACACCACGCCGTCCGCGACCTCGCGGAGGTTGTGCGGCGGGATGTTGGTGGCCATGCCGACCGCGATGCCGGACGAGCCGTTGATCAGCAGGTTCGGGATGCGCGACGGGAGGACCGTCGGCTCCTGGATGCGGCCGTCGTAGTTGTCGCGGAAGTCGACGGTGTCTTCCTCGATGTCCGCGAGCATCTGCATGGCCAGCGGGGTGAGCCGGCACTCCGTGTACCGCATGGCGGCGGCCGGGTCGTTGCCCTGGGAGCCGAAGTTGCCCTGGCCGTCGATCAGCGGGTAGCGCATCGCCCACGGCTGGGCGAGGCGGACCAGCGCGTCGTAGATCGCCGAGTCGCCGTGCGGGTGGTAGTTGCCCATGACGTCGCCGACGACGCGGGCGCACTTGTTGTAGCTGCGTTCCGGGCGGAACCCCGAGTCGAACATGGAGTACAGCACCCGGATGTGCACCGGCTTGAGGCCGTCGCGCACGTCCGGGAGCGCGCGGCCCACGATCACGCTCATCGCGTAGTCGATGTAGGAGCGCTGCATCTCCTGCTGGATGTCGACCGGCTCGGTGCGGTCGCCCTCCGGGGGCAGGGTCGTCTCGGTCACGGTCCTTCTTCCTCTTCGACTTCCGGCCTACGGGTGGTGGAGGGGACTCACACGTCCAGGAAGCGGACGTCCTTGGCGTTGCGCGTGATGAAGCTGCGCCGCGCCTCGACGTCCTCGCCCATGAGCACGCTGAACAGCTCGTCGGCGGTGGCCGCGTCGTCCATCGTGACCTGGAGCAGCACCCGGTTGGCGGGGTCCATCGTCGTCTCCCACAGCTCCTCGGCGTTCATCTCGCCGAGGCCCTTGTAGCGCTGGATGTTGTCGTCCTTGCCGATCTTCTTGCCCGCGGCCAGGCCGCGTTCGATGAGGCCGTCGCGCTCCTTGTCGGAGTAGGCGTACTCCGGCTCGGCGCGCTGCCACTTGATCTTGTACAGCGGCGGCTGCGCGAGGTAGACGTGGCCGTGCTCGACCAGCGGGCGCATGAAGCGGAACAGCAGCGTGAGCAGCAGCGTGCGGATGTGCTGGCCGTCGACGTCGGCGTCGGCCATCAGCACGATCTTGTGGTAGCGCAGCTTGGCGAGGTCGAAGTCCTCGTGGATGCCGGTGCCCAGCGCGGTGATCAGCGACTGGACCTCGTTGTTCTTCAGCACGCGGTCGATGCGCGCCTTCTCCACGTTGATGATCTTGCCCCGGATCGGCAGGATCGCCTGGAACATGGAGTCCCGGCCCTCCTTGGCCGAGCCGCCCGCGGAGTCGCCCTCCACGATGTAGATCTCGCACTCCTCCGGGTTGGTGGAGCGGCAGTCCTTGAGCTTGCCGGGCAGGCCGCCGATGTCCAGCGCGCCCTTGCGGCGGACCAGCTCGCGGGCCTTGCGGGCGGCGATGCGGGCCTGCGCCGACGACACCGCCTTCGTGACGATGGTCTTGGCCTCGTTCGGGTGACGCTCGAACCAGTCGGCCAGGTGCTCGTTGGTGGACTTCTGCACGAACGACTTGGCCTCGCTGTTGCCCAGCTTGGTCTTGGTCTGGCCCTCGAACTGGGGCTCCTTGAGCTTGACCGAGATGATCGCGGCCAGGCCCTCGCGGATGTCGTCGCCGGTGAGGTTGGTGTCCTTCTCCTTGAGCAGCTTCTTGTCGCGCGCGTACTCGTTGACCACGCGGGTCAGCGCGGCGCGGAAGCCCTCCTCGTGGGTGCCGCCCTCGTGCGTGTTGATCGTGTTGGCGAAGGTGTAGACCGAGGGGGTGTAGCCGGTGTTCCACTGCATCGCCACCTCGACCTCGAGCTCGTCGCTCTTGGCCTCGAACGCGATGACCTTCTGGTGCACGGCCTCGCGCGTGTGGTTGATGTGGCGGACGAAGTCCTCCAGGCCGCCGGGGTAGTGGAACGTGCGCTCGCGCACGCGGGCCACGTGGCCCTCGGCGTCGGCCTCCTCGTCCTCGGCGCGCACGCGCTCGTCGCGCAGGACGATGGTCAGGCCCTTGTTGAGGAACGCCATCTCCTGGAGCCGGCGGGAGATGGTCTCGAGGTTGTACTCGGTGGTCTCGAAGATCTCCGGGTCCGCCCAGAACGTGGTGGTCGTGCCGGTCTCGTCGGTCGGCTCTCCCTTGCGCAGCTCGTGCGCGGGCTTGCTCGCCTCGAAGCGCTGGTTCCACGTGAAACCGTCGCGCTTGACCTCGACGTCGACCGCCGTCGACAGCGCGTTGACCACGGAGATGCCGACGCCGTGCAGACCGCCGGACACCGCGTAGGAGTCGCTGTCGAACTTGCCGCCCGCGTGCAGGACGGTCATGACGACTTCCAGGGTCGGCCGCTTCTCCACCGGGTGGATGTCGACCGGGATGCCGCGGCCGTCGTCGACGACCCGGACGCCGCCGTCGGCCAGCAGGGTCACCTCGACCTTGGTGGCGTAGCCCGCCATCGCCTCGTCGACGGAGTTGTCCACGACCTCCTGGATCAGGTGGTGCAGACCGCGCTCGCCGGTGGACCCGATGTACATGCCGGGCCGCTTGCGGACCGCCTCCAGGCCCTCTAGGACGGTGATCGAAGACGCGCTGTACTCATTCTTCTTGGCTGCCACGGGCCTGGTGTCTCCTCGGACTACGGGCGACTCGCCACGGAGGGTGTGACGCTTGAGTCACGCTACCCCTCGATTCTACCGGGCGAGGCTCCCAGAAACCCATCAAGGACACCCCTGGTTTGCTCACAGACGGGCCGAAGTGAACGCGGATGGGTCCGGACGGCCGTTGACGGGGTGCGAATCGCCTGGTGAGCGCTCACCGCGCCACAGGATGGCCGCTGAGCGCCCCGCGCCGCTCACCCGTAGGTGTCACGTGGTCCGCGCCCGGGAACGTGCAGCGGGCCGTAGCGCCAGCTCGGCGCCGCCGGACCCTGCACCTTCAACCGCAGCACGACCCCGTTGCCGACGCCGGCGGCGATCTTCTTCAGCAGCTCGCGCTGGAGCAGCCGCAGCTGCGTGGCCCACGCCGTCGAGTCGGCCTGGACGGTCAACTCACCGTCACTGAACGCGACCGGCTGCGCGTGCTCGGCCACGTCCTCACCGACCAGTTTCCCCCACCGCGCGAAGACCTGGCCGCCCGCGAGGCGCTGGGTCCACCCGCGGTCGGCGGCGATCCGGGAGGCGAGCCGGCCCAGCGGCTGGGGGTCGCGGTCGTCGGGTCCGGCACCGGACCAGGTGCGCCTCCGGCGGCGCGCGGCGGCACCGCCGCGAGTGCCCTTCCGGACCCGCGCACCGCGTTCCTTGGCCGACGCGCGGGCCGCCTCCAGGGCCGCGCGAGCGAGGTCCGAACCCTTCAAACCACCCTCTGGTGTGAATTCAGGTGTGGACAGCTGCGCCTCTGTGGCCGAGTTATCCACACCATCCACAGGGTTGTCCCCAGATGTGCCGCCGATCACACCCTTTTGGGGGAGTGCGTCAGACACGGCGCACCTCCCCGTGGCCGACCTCGAACCGGGCCCCGTCCAGCTCCTCCGGCACGTCCTCCGCGACCGCCGCGGTGATCAGCACCTGCTCCGCGCCGGCCGCCACCTTCGCCAGCTGCCGCCGCCGGCCGCGGTCGAGTTCGGCGAACACGTCGTCCAGAACGAGCACCGGTTCGGCGCCCTCCGCGCGCAGCAGTTCGTACCCGCCCAGCCGCAGGGCGAGGGCGAAGGACCACGACTCTCCGTGACTGGCGTAGCCCTTCGCGGGCAGCTCGCCCAGCGCCAGGTCGAGGTCGTCGCGGTGCGGGCCGACCAGGCACACGCCCCGCTCGACCTCCTGCGACCGCACCCGGCGCAGCTCCGCCAGCAACGACTCCTCCAACGCGTCCCGATCATGCGTTCCCGGGAAAGCATCGCCCAAGCTCGACCGGTACGCGATCCGAGCCGGCCTCGACTCCGGCGCCACCTCGGCGTACGCCTGCGCGACGTGCGGCGCGATGTCCGCCACCAGGTCCAACCGGCCCGCCAGCAGCTCCGCGCCGTGCCGGGCCAGGTGCCCGTCCCAGACGTCCAGCGTCGAGATGTCCGCCGAGCGCGACACCTTCACACTCTTCAACAACGCGCCACGCTGCTTGAGGACACGGTCGTAATCGCTGCGCACCCCGGCGAACCGCGGCGACCGGGTGGTGAGCAGCTCGTCCATGAACCGCCGCCGCTCGCCGGGGTCGCCGCGCACCAGCGCCAGGTCCTCCGGCGCGAACAGCACCGTCCGCAGGATGCCCAGCACGTCGCGCGGGCGCGGCACCGGACCGCGGTTGATCCGCGCCCGGTTCGCCTTGCCCGCCGTGATCTCCAGCTCGACCAGCAGCTCGCGGCCCTCGTTGACCACGGCCGCCCGCACCACCGCGCGCGGCGCGCCGTGCCGGATCAGCGGCGCGTCCGTCGCCACCCGGTGCGAACCGAGGGTGGCGACGTAGCCCAGCGCCTCGACCAGGTTCGTCTTCCCCTGGCCGTTGCGCCCGACGAGGACGCTCACCCCCGGCTCGAACGCCAGGTCCGCCTGCTCCCAGGACCGGAAATCGGTGACCTGGAGGTGTCTGACGTACAACTCAGCTCTGCGTGGTGCCGGAGCCCGACGACGGACCGGCGGAGACCACCGCGTGCCCGCCGAACTGGTTGCGCAGCGCCGCGACCGCCCGCATCGCCGGCGAGTCGTCCTGCCGGGAGGCGAACCGGGCGAACAGCGCCGCGGAGATCACCGGCGCGGGCACCGCGTGGTTGATCGCCTCCTCGACGGTCCACCGGCCCTCGCCCGAGTCCTCGACGTGGCCGCGCAGGTCGTCCAGCTCCGGGTCCGACTCCAGCGCGCGGACCAGCAGGTCCAGCAGCCAGGACCGGACGACGGTGCCGCGCTGCCACGCCTTGATCGTGGCCGGCACGTTCTCGACGACCTTCGACGCCTCCAGCAGTTCGAAGCCCTCGGCGTAGGCCTGCATCAAGCCGTACTCGATGCCGTTGTGCACCATCTTCGCGAAGTGGCCCGCGCCGACCTTGCCGGCGTGCGCGAAGCCCTCCTCGCGCGGACCCTCCGGGCGCAGCGCGTCGAAGATCGGCATGGCCCGCTCGACGTGCGCGGCGTCGCCGCCGACCATCAGGCCGTACCCGTTCTCCAAGCCCCACACGCCACCGGACACGCCGCAGTCCAGGTAGCCGATCCCCTTGGCGGCCAGCGCCTCGGCGTTCTTGGTGTCGTCGGTGAACCGCGAGTTGCCGCCGTCGATCACCAGGTCGCCCTCGGCCAGCAGCTCGCCGAGGTCGGCGATCGTCTGGCGGGTGATGTCACCGGCGGGCACCATCACCCACACGACGCGCGGCGCCTCCAGCTTGGCCACCATGTCGGCCAGCGAGTCGGCGTCGGTCACGTCCGGGTTCCGGTCGTAGCCCACCACCTCGTGGCCCGCGCGGCGAATCCGCTCGCGCATGTTGAACCCCATCTTGCCGAGGCCGACGAGTCCGAGCTGCACGGTGGTTCCTCTCCCCTGGAAAAGTCTTGGTCGATCAGCCGGGCAGGCGCACGGGCATGAGCAGGTAGAGGTACCCCGGCGCCACGTTCCCATCCTCGTCCACCGGCTTGAGCAACGCCGGGCGGCTGGGTGTGGTGAAGGACAAGTGGGCGCGCGGGGTCCGGACCGCCTGGAGACCCTCGAGCAGGTAGGCCGGGTTGAACGCGATGGTCACCGCGTCGCCGGTGTACTCCACCGGCAGCTCCTCCTCCGCGCTGCCCTCGTCGTCGCCGCCGGCCGACAGGCGCAGCACGGAGTCGACGAACTCCAGGCGCACCTGGGTGCCGCGCTCGGCGACCAGCGACACGCGCTTGATCGCCTGCACCAGCGTGTCCACCTCGATGACCGCGGCGGCCGAGTGCTCGGTCGGCAGCAGCTGGCGGTACTTGGGGAAGTCGGCGTCGAGCAGGCGGGTGGTCGTGCGGCGGCCCGTGCCCGACAGGCCCAGCAGACCGTCGTTGGCCGCGAGCGACAGCTCGACCTTCGCGCCGGACGAGCCGAGCGTCTTGGCGGCGTCGTTGAGCGTCTTGGCCGGCACCAGCACGGCGACCTCGCCCAGTTCCGCGTTGGGCGCCCAGTCGAACTCGCGCATCGCCAGCCGGAACCGGTCGGTCGCGACGAGGGTCAGCTTGCCCTCGCCGATCTCCAGCCGCACACCGGTCAGCATCGGCAGCGTGTCGTCCTTGCCCGCCGCCACCGCGACCTGGTTGACCGCCTCGCCGAACACCTCGCCCGGCAGCTCGCCGACGAGCTGCGGCATGGACGGCAGCTGGGGGTAGTCCTCGACCGGCATGGTCGGCAGGCTGAACCGGGCGCTGCCGCAGCTGATCGTCATCCGCGAGCCGTCCACCGCGATCTCCACGGGGTGGTTGGGCAGCGCCTTGGTGATGTCGGCCAGCAGCCGCCCGCTGACCAGCGCCTTGCCACCGTCCGCGATGGTCGCCGGGACGCCGCACTGGGCGGAGACCTCGTAGTCGAACCCGGAGACGGTGAGCGCTTCGCCCGACCCGTCCTCGGCCCCGGCATCGAGCAGCACGCCACCGAGCACCGGGACCGGCGGCCGGGACGGCAGGCTGCGCGCGACCCAGGCGACGGCGTCGGCCAGGCCGTCGCGCTCGACGCGGATCTTCATGAGGCGTCCTTTCTCAAGTTCCTCAAGTCGGCATGCCCCACAACAGCAGGCGTTGCGGTGGGGGTTCGGGGAGCCGCGTCCCTCGCCGGAGGAAGTTCCGACCCTCGGCGCGGAGGCTCCACCGTAGAGCGTCCTCGGGTACTTCGTCACCTCGGGGCGCACCCGGGTGTGGCCCCGGGTGCGAGCCCTGTCCCCGGGTGTCCTCGCCGGCTGTTTTTTCTTTGTTCATCCCTTCAAGGGAAGACAACAGCAACAGCAGTAAGGGCTGTGGACAGTGTGGACAAAGCCCGTTCCCGCTGCTCGTCGCCCACTTGGAGGTGTGGACGGACACGGGTTGTCACCCGGGGACAGATCGCCGCCCCCGGGGAGAACTACGACGGTGGTCCGTTCGGTCCACAGATGAGCCGAGTTGTCCCCAGCTCCATCCCCGGGTGTGGGTCGAGTTCTCCCCGGGTGCTGCACAGGGTGATCGTGGCCCGAATCTCCCCCGATCGTTGCTTTTGCCGGCCCTGTGGACAGTTCGTAGCCCCCGGTTCACCCGCAAAACCCCGGGCACACCCACCCCTGACAACCCCCGCCACGCGCCCCCGCACCCACCTCGCACCCACCCCACGAACCGCGCCCCGCCACCCACCCGCACCACTCCCACCCCCGGGCGCACCCACCCCACCGCCCCCGGGGCCGCCCACCCCGCACCCGGGTGCGCCCGCCCCCCGACCCCGCCACCCCACCCGAGCCCGCGCCACACCGACCCGACCCCCGGGGACGCCCAAACTCCGACCGCCCTCCCCCTCCGCCGGCGAGCCCACCTCCTTCCCCGCCCTCTCCGCGACCCCACCTCCCGCCGATGGGGGCACACCGAGCAGACCTCGCCACGGCGACCGGCCGCCGGGCCGCCCGGAAGGCGGATGGGATGGATGACGGGGGCGGTGGGCTCGGGCGGGCGGTGGGCTCCGGCGGGCGGGGCGGTGGGCTCCGGCGGGCAGTCGGCTCCGGCAGGCGGGGTGAGTGGGCTCAGCGGTAGGCGCGGGCGGGCTCGGCGGGCGGCGGCGCCTGGGCGGCCGGGCTTGGCGGGGCGGCGCTGATCGGGCGGATTTGGTGGGCGGCGCGGATCGGGCGGGCGCGGATCGGGCGGGCGCGGATCGGGCGGGCGCGGATCGGGCGGGCTTGGCTGGCGGTGTGGACCGGGATGGCGCCGTTCGGGGCGGCGCTGCGGCCGAGTGGCGCGGTGGCCCCGGCGGTCGGGTGATGGAGGTCGGGTGCGGTTGACGAAGTGCGGGTCGGGCGGCGGGGTCGGGTGGTCGGTGCGGCGGCGGCGCGGTGGGATCAGAGGGCGGGCCGACCTTCCTCTCCGGCCGGGGTGTGCGGCGGGCTGTGCGGTTCGGCGGCAGGTTGCGCCGGCGGGAAGGCGCGCGGTGGTGGGTCGGTGGAGCACTCGTGCGGGGTCGGTGGAGCACTCGCGGGGTCGGCGGACGGGTGCGCGGCGGCGGGCGGGCGCAGGCGGCAGGGCGCAGGCGGCAGGGCGCAGGCGGCAGGGCGAAGGCCGAGGGGTGCGGTGGCGCGGTGGCGGCGGGCGCGAGTGTCGTGCGGGTGCGCGGTGGCGGGTGCGCGGTGGCGGGCGAGGGTCGTGCGGGTGCGCGGTGGCGGGCGAGGGGCGGGGCGCGGCAGGCGCACGGGTGGCCAGGGTGCGCAGTGGTGGTGAGGTTCGACAGGTGCGGCGGGCGTGAGTGAGGACCGGCCGGATTGTCGTACCCCTCTGGGACAATGGTGACCGGGGGCCGGAGGCCGAGTCCACGCTGAATCCGCGCAGGTCCGAGCTGAGACTGCGCTGGTCAGCGCGTCGAGTCAGCGGCGTCGAGTCAGCTGCGCGCTGCCGGGCGAATGCGACCCGAGCGGGTGCGCGCAAGCGTTTGCGTCCCGCGCTCGAGAGAGGTGTGCCGCAGGGAGGAGCGGGGCGCCGTGCGCGCCCCGCCTGCCGGAAGGTCGGGTCAGGGGGTGTGGCGGGCTCGTTGCTTAATGCGGGACGTCAGTTCCTGGACCTGTTCGTACACCCGCCGCCGCTCGGCCATCTCCTTGCGGATCTTCTTGTCCGCGTGCATGACCGTCGTGTGGTCGCGACCGCCGAACGTCTGGCCGATCTTCGGCAGGGACAGGTCGGTCAGCTCGCGGCACAGGTACATGGAGATCTGCCGGGCCTGTGCCAGCACCTTGGTCTTGCCCGGCCCGCACAGGTCGTCGATCGTCACGCCGAAGAACTCCGCCGTCACCGCCATGATCGTCGGTGCGGTGATCTCCGGTGCGTGCGAGTCGGGGATGAGGTCGCGGAGCACTATCTCGGCGAGCTGCACGTCCACCGGCTGGCGGTTGAGCGAGGCGAACGCCGTCACCCGGATCAGGGCGCCCTCGAGCTCGCGGATGTTGCGCTCGATCCTGGCCGCGATGAACTCCAGCACCTCGGCGGGCGCGGCCAGCCTGTCCTGGGCCGCCTTCTTGCGCAGGATCGCGATCCGGGTCTCCAGCTCGGGCGGCTGGATGTCCGTGATCAGGCCCCACTCGAACCGCGTCCGCAGCCGGTCCTCCAGCGTCTCCAGCCGCTTGGGCGGTCGGTCGGAGGACACCACGATCTGCTTGTTCGAGTTGTGCAGCGTGTTGAACGTGTGGAAGAACTCCTCCTGCGTGCCTTCCTTGCCCTCCAGGAACTGGATGTCGTCGACCAGGAGCACGTCGATGTCCCGGTAGCGGCGCTGGAAGGCGACCTTGCGGTCGTCGCGCAGGGAGTTGATGAAGTCGTTGGTGAACTCCTCCGTGGACACGTACCGCACGCGCATCCCGGGGAACAGCCGCTGGGCGTAGTGGCCCACGGCGTGCAGCAGGTGGGTCTTGCCCAGACCCGACTCGCCCCAGATGAACAGCGGGTTGTACGCGCGCGCCGGCGCTTCGGCGACCGCGACCGCCGCCGCGTGGGCGAAGCGGTTGGACGCGCCGATCACGAAGGTGTCGAAGTTGTACTTCTCGTTGAGCCGGGTCTGCGAGGACGCCGGGTTCGCGGGCCGGGTGAACGGCATCCCGCTCGGCGCACCGCCTCCACCGCCGAAGGTCGGCCAGATCTCGGTCACGGTGGCGAGGGCGTCGCCCTCCTCGTCGACCTCTTCGTCGGTCTCCGCCTCGTCGCCGACGAGGACCCCGGCCCCGGGGACGGGCGGCAGGTCCGCCGTCACCACCCCGTTGGTGGGTACCCCGTTCGGGGGTACGGGCACGGGGATGGGCGTGGTGGGCGGACCGTTGACGGGCTCCGGCGAGTCGACCTTCACCGCCAGCGACACGGCCCGGCCGAGGCGGCGGGACAGGGCGGCGGTGATCGGGTCGCGCAGCGCCCGCTCGATGGCTTCCTTGGCGAACTCGGACGGCGCGGCCAGCAGCGCGGTGCCGTCGAGCAGGCCGATGGGACGGGTCACGCGCATCCAGGCGCGTTGCTGCGGTGACAGCGTGCTGGCGGCCAGCTCCTGCACGACCTGTTCCCACACGAGACCCAGATCGGCCTGGTGGTCGGACACCTCCGCGCTCCCCTCCCCTCGGTGTGACTCCCCCCGCGGTCAGCCCCGGGGGACTTCCACGACGTGGACACGAAGAATAGAGGCATCCACAGAGTTATCCACAACTGTGCACGAACGCGCGTCGGAGTGCAGCGGTTCCCCCCGTTGCTCTCCCGACACCGATGCGGTCCCCGGCGACGTTGCGTCGGCCTCGGCATCCCGCGAAGGCAGCACGCTAACAAGGTGCGGGCTCTGCCACAAGACGTCGGTCGTCGCAAGCGTTTTACGTGCCCGGTGGGTCGCGCACCGTGGCCGGCCGCCGTGCCTGGCGGGACCCCGATTTGGGTCCCGCCCCCGGGGACGCGTACCCTGGACCGGTCTCCGCTTGCGAGGCGTGCTCTTCGCGCGCCCTATGGACGGCCGGGGACCACCACAGACGTTAAGCATCGGGAGTCCGACCGTGAGCAAGGGTAAGCGCACTTTCCAGCCCAACAACCGCCGCCGCGCGAAGACGCACGGCTTCCGGCTGCGTATGCGCACCCGTGCCGGTCGCGCCATCCTGGCCGCGCGCCGCAGCAAGGGCCGCAAGCAGCTCTCCGCCTGATCGCCGCAGCGCCGTGCTTCCCGCGGCCAACCGGCTGACCCGCAGCCAGGACTTCGGCCTGGTGGTCCGCCGAGGCCGCCGGGCCGGCCGGCCCCGGCTGGTCGTGCACGCCCTCGTGCCGACCACAGCGGCAACCCCGGTCGCGGCGGACGACGCCACGGCCGGACCTTCGTCGGCGCAGCCCACCTCGGACGTGCAGTCCAAGGTGGGCTTCGTCGTGAGCAAGGCCGTGGGCAACTCCGTGGTCCGGCACCGGGTGAGCCGCAGGCTCCGCCACGTCGTGCGGGACCGGCTGCCCGGCCTCCCCCCGGGCTCGTCGCTGGTCGTGCGGGCGTTGGCCCCGGCGGCGACGGCGAGCAGCGCCGACCTGGCCGCCGACCTCGACTCGGCGCTGCGCAGGTTGCTGCGATGAGCACTCCCCGAGTGAGCCCCGTGACGCGGGCACTGCTGCTGCCGATCCACTTCTACCGGCGGTTCATCTCCCCCGCGTTGCCCCCGACCTGCCGTTTCCACCCCAGTTGCAGCACGTACGCGGTGGAAGCGCTGACCGTCCACGGCCCGCTGCGCGGCTCCTGGTTGGCCCTGCGCCGCCTGCTGCGCTGCGGACCCTGGCACCCTGGTGGCCTGGACCCCGTTCCGCCGAGGCGAACCACGGTCCCCGACGTTTCTGCCGAGGAGTAGCAAGTGCTCAACTTCATCTACTACCCGGTGTCCTTCATCCTGTGGTGTTGGCACTGGGTGTTCGGACACGTCTTCGGCGAGTCGAGCGGGTTCGCGTGGGCGCTGGCCGTGGTGTTCCTCGTCTTCACGCTCCGCGCCCTGCTGTTCAAGCCGTTCGTCGGCCAGGTGCGCTCCATGCGGAAGATGCAGGAGTTCGCCCCCGAGATCCAGAAGATCAAGAAGAAGTTCCCGAACGACAAGCAGCGCCAGGCCCAGGAGATGCAGAAGCTCCAGTCCGAGCACGGGGTCAACCCGCTCGGCGGCTGCCTGCCGATGCTGGTGCAGATCCCGGTGTTCATCGGTCTGTTCCACGTGCTGCGCTCGTTCAAGCCCGGCTGGGGCGAGGTCTACTTCTTCGACGCGCAGGGTGTCGACTCGTTCGTCAACGCCAAGCTGTTCGGCGTCAACCTGTCGACCTTCATCACGATGCCGGCCAACGAGCTGGAGCAGTTCGCCACCGAGCGCACGTCCGTGCTCTACGTCGCCATCCCGCTGATGATCGTCGCGTCGATCGCCACGCACTTCACCGCGCGGCACTCGGTGGCCCGCCAGACGCAGGCCGCCGCCGAGAACCCGCAGACCGCGATCATGAACAAGCTGACCCTGTACATCTTCCCGCTGGGCGTGCTGGTCGGTGGCCTCTTCTTCCCCATCGCGATCCTGCTGTACTGGCTGAGCAACAACGGGTGGACCCTCGGCCAGCAGTACGTCGTGTACCACCGCATCGACCGCGAGGAAGCCGCGAAGAAGGAAGCGGTCGTCGAGAAGCGCCAGGCGCTCGCGCCGCGGCCGGGTGCGAAGCCGAAGCCGGGCGCCAAGCCCGCCGCCGCGCCGGCCAAGAAGGTGCAGGACACGCCCCCCTCGGACGAGCAGGCCGGCAACGGCAAGCCGTCCACCGAGATCCCCGGTCTGAGCCCAGACCGATCCCCTGGCAAGAAGCAGGGCAACAAGAAGCGTCGTTGACCCTGGAGAGGAGACATCGTGTCGGAGACGTTGCAGGCGACCGACGTGGACGCGGCGCCGGAGGCCGACGAGGCCCCGCCGACGCGGTCGGGGAGTTCGGAGGACCTGCTCGTCCAAGAGGGCGACATCGCGGGCGACTACCTGGAGCGGCTGCTCGACCTGCTCGACTACGACGGTGACATCGACCTCGACGTCGAGGCCGGGCGGGCGATCGTCAGCATCGACGGCGGTGACGACCTGGAGAAGCTGGTCGGCCCGCGCGGGACGGTGCTGGAGTCGTTGCAGGAGCTGACCCGGCTCGCGGTGCAGCAGGAGACCGGCGTCCGCAGCCGGCTCATGCTGGACATCGCGGGCTGGCGCGCGAACCGTCGGGCCGAGCTGGCCGAGCTGGGCCGGTCGACGGCGGAGAAGGTGGCCGCGTCGGGCGAGAAGGTGCGGCTGCACCCGATGACGCCGTTCGAGCGCAAGGTCGTGCACGACGCCGTCGCCGCCGTGGCGGGCGTGCACAGCGAGAGCGAGGGCGAGGAGCCGCAGCGCCGGGTCGTGGTGCTGCCCAAGCCCTGAGTGGAGCTGCCGGAGCGGCCCTCGGTTTCACGTGAAACCGAGGGCCGCTTTTTCTATGCGACCACCAGGTACCGCTCGTCGGTGATCGGGCCGCCCCACAGGAGCGGGTCGTCGAGCCGGCGGACCTCCACGTCGGCGCGGTGCTGCCGGACGAGTGCCTGGGTCTCGGCCGCCGTGAGGCCCGCGCCGGTGTGCCAGCGGCCCTCGACGAGGACGAGTCGTCCGCCCGGCTTGAGCAGACGAACCCAGCGGGCGAGGGCGACGGCGGGATCGGGCAGTGCCCACAGCACGTGCCGCGCGAGCACCACGTCCATCGACGCCTCGGCGTAGGGCGGGAGGGCCGCGTCCCCTCGCGTGAAGACCGCACCACTCCCCTTGGCCGTCGCCCGCTCGACCATCCGCTGGGAGAAGTCGAGCCCGTGGACGTCGTGGCCCGCCTCGGCCAGGAGGACGCTCAGACTGCCCGTCCCGCAACCGAGGTCCGCGACGGTCGACCGCTCGGGGATGAAGGGCAGCAGGAGGTCCGCCCACGCCCGCCGGGTCGACGGGTCGCGCAGCCCGTGGTCGGGTTCGTCGTCGAACGACTCGGCCTGGGCGTCCCAGAAGTGGCGCGCGGCGAACGCGTCGAGCCACGCGCGTTGCTCGTCGGTCTCCGGGACGTCCCGCCCGCGCGCCTCGGCGATCGCCTGCCAGGCGCCGGCCGGGTCGGCTCCGTCGAGGACGAGGAGCGCGGCGGCGAGGAGGGACGAGCGACCGATGCCGCCCCAGCAGTGGACCAGGACGTGGCGGCCCGCGCGGAGGTCGGCGGCCAGGCGGTGGAGGTCGTCGTCGAGGTCCGCCGGCACGCCGAAGTCCGGGATCGGGAGGCGGCGGTGGTCGCGGGCCGCCTCGGGCGCGTCCTCCAGGCCGAGTTCGGCGATCTCGTCGTCGGTCAGGGCGCACACCACGATGTCGACGCCCGCCTCGGTCCAGCGCTCGACCTCGGCGACGCCCTCGGGGTGGCCGGACGTGCTGAGGCGGCCGGGGCGGATCGGGTACATCGAAAGCTCTTCCCCTCGTCGTGTTTCACGTGAAACGGTCCGGTCATGACTGAGATCATCCGGAAGCTCCGCGTCGCCGCGTACGCCGTCATCGTCCGGGACGACCAGATCCTCCTGTCGCGGTGGCTGGGGCCGGAGCGGCCGATGTGGATCCTGCCCGGCGGCGGGGTGGACCACGGTGAAGATCCGTACGACGCCGTCATCCGCGAGGTGTTCGAGGAGACCGGGTACAAGGCGGAGGTGCGGCGGCTGCTCGGCATCCAGAGCGTGCACGGTCCGCTCGACCGGGAGGGCGTCGAGGTGGACTACCACCGCATCCGCATCCTCTACGAGGCGGAGGTCGTCGGCGGCGAGTTGACGTTCGAAGTGGGTGGCTCGACCGACCGGGCGGAGTGGTTCCCGCTCTCCGAGTTGCCCTCGCTCGACCACGTCGAGTCGGTCGATGTCGGGCTGGAGATGTTCCGGAAGCGTCCGGAGGACGGCCGGATTGCTCGTTTCACGTGAAACACGGTCGTTCTGGTCACGTCGATTTGGCGTGTCGCCGGGGTGATCCGTCATAGTGGGCGTCGGCACAGTTGCGGGGCGCGGGACGCCCTCGCGGAAGCCCCCATCACCCACCCGGCTCGACACCCGCCGTGTGGTTTCACGTGAAACGACGGAGACATGGCCGGAGAGTTGGAAGACCGCGCGAAGCGGGTCTTCGGTGACCACTACCCCAAGGCGGTCGCCTTCACGGAACTGCTCGCGGAGCAGGGCGTCGAACGCGGGCTCATCGGGCCGCGCGAAGTCGACCGGCTGTGGGAGCGGCACGTCCTCAACTCGGCGGTCGTGGCGGAACTCTTCCCCGCCGGCAGCCGCGTCGTGGACGTAGGCTCTGGTGCGGGCCTGCCGGGCATTCCCCTGGCGATCGCGCGACCGGACCTCGACCTGACGCTCCTCGAACCGATGGCTCGTCGGGTGGCGTGGCTGACCGAGGTCGTGGAGGCGCTCGGGCTCGACGTGGACGTGGTGCGCGGACGAGCCGAGGAGGGGCCGGTGCGGGAGCGGCTGTCCGGCAGCGACGCCGTGACGGCCCGCGCCGTCGCACCGCTGGAACGCCTCGCCCGCTGGTGCCTGCCCCTGCTGCGGCCCGGTGGCCGACTGGTGGCGCTCAAGGGTGAGAGCGCCGCGGAAGAGATCGAACGTGACGCCGAGGCGGTGCGGCGGGCCGGTGGTGTCCGGCCCTCCGTGACCGTCTGCGGCGCCGATGTCCTCGAAGTGCCCACGACCGTCGTGCTGGTGGAGCGCGACGAGACGAGCCGCCGGGCCGGGGCGCGCCGCCCGGTGAAGGCCGCTACCAGACCACGGAAGGATCGGTGACCGTGTACCCCGACCCCCTGCAACCGGTGTTCCAAGCGGCCGGTGTTTCACGTGAAACAGACCAGGGCGCAGTGGGTGCGGGCGAGGTCCTGCGCCCCGCCCCGACCGAGCCGACCGTGAGCGACAACGCAGGAGACAGCACCGTGTGGACCCCGATCGCGGAAGAGGCGGCACGCGCCACGCGCGTCCTCCACCCCGACTCCCTCCAGCTCCCCCCGCCGACCCACCGCCGCGTCCTCACCGTGGCGAACCAGAAGGGCGGCGTCGGCAAGACCACGAGCACGGTGAACCTGGCCGCCGCGCTCGCCATCCACGGGCTCAAGGTCCTCGTGATCGACCTCGACCCGCAGGGCAACGCGAGCACCGCCCTGGCCGTCGAGCACCGCTCCGGCACGCCGTCGGTCTACGAGGTGCTGATCGGCGAGATGTCCGTCGCCGAGGCCGCTCAGGTCAGCAACCAGTCCCCCAACCTCTACTGCGTCCCGGCGACGATCGACCTCGCCGGCGCGGAGATCGAACTGGTCTCGATGGTGGCCCGCGAGTCCCGCCTGAAGGAGGCGCTGAGCCCCGAGGCGCTGGACCCGCTCCGCCCGGACTACGTGTTCATCGACTGTCCGCCGTCGCTCGGCCTGCTGACCGTCAACGCGATGGTCGCCGCGCAGGAGGTCCTCATCCCGATCCAGTGCGAGTACTACGCGCTGGAGGGTCTGGGGCAGCTGCTGCGCAACATCGAACTGGTCCAGGCGCACCTCAACCCGACGCTGACCGTGTCCACCATCCTGCTCACCATGTACGACGGCCGCACCAAGCTGGCCGACCAGGTGACCAGCGAGGTGCGCGGCCACTTCGGCGACACGGTCCTCAAAACGGTGATCCCGCGCAGCGTGAAGGTCTCCGAGGCACCAGGATTCGGTCAGACGGTGCTCACCTACGATCCCGGCTCACGGGGCGCGATGAGCTACCTGGACGCAGCGAGGGAGATCGCCGAGCGCGGCGCGGAGATGGAGTCGGCATGACGGAGCAGCGCAAGGGTGGACTCGGCCGCGGGCTCGCGGCCCTGATCCCGAGCGGACCCCCGGTGGGTGCGCCGACCCCGATCCGGGCCGTGCCGAACGGCGCCACCCCTGCGCCCTCCCCCACCGCGTCGGCGTCGGGCGAGGTGGCGGGGGCGGTGTACCAGGAGCTGCCGGTCACCTCCATCCGCACGAACCCGAAGCAGCCGCGGCAGGTCTTCGACGAGGACGCGCTGCGCGAGCTGGAGCACTCGATCCGCGAGTTCGGCCTCATGCAGCCGATCGTGGTGCGGGCGATCGGCGAGGACTCCTACGAGCTGGTGATGGGCGAGCGCCGGTGGCGCGCGACCCAGCTGGCGGGGTTGAAGACCATTCCGGCGATCGTTCGGCAGACCGCCGACGACGTGATGCTGCGGGACGCGCTGCTGGAGAACATCCACCGCGTCCAGCTCAACCCGTTGGAAGAGGCGGCGGCCTACCAGCAGCTGCTGGAGGAGTTCGGCGTCACCCACGAGGAGCTGGCGGACCGCATCGGCCGCAGCCGACCGGTGGTGACCAACACGATCCGGTTGCTCAAGCTGCCCCTCCCCGTGCAGCGGCGGGTGGCGGCCGGTGTCCTGTCGGCCGGGCACGCGCGGGCGCTGCTCGGTCTGGACGACCCGGGCGCGCAGGAGGAGCTGGCGACCCGGATCGTGGCCGAGGGCATGTCGGTCCGCGCGACCGAGGAGGCGGTGACCCTCGCCAAGTCGGCCGAGCCCGCGAAGGCGAAGCAGGCGCGGCGCAAGCCGATCCAGGCGCCGGGGTTGCAGGAGCTGGCGGAGCGGCTGTCGGACAACTTCGACACCCGCGTGAAGGTCGAACTGGGTCAGCGGAAGGGCCGGATCGTGGTCGAGTTCGGGTCGGTGGACGACCTCGAACGGATCATCACCCTCATGGCGCCGGAAGCGACAAATCGGACACGTTCGACGGACGTGTGATCACCCACGGGCCTTATGTCACGGTGACGATTGCGGCCCGCATCCGAAAGGATACGGGCCGCAATCAGTGTTCGAAGGTGGGTCAGCGGGCTACCGCGCGCTCGATCAAACCCGCGTAGATCTCGCCCAACGACTGGCCGGCCGCCTCCACCGCCATCGGCAGCAGCGAGGTCTCGGTCAGGCCCGGCGACACGTTCACCTCGAGGAAGTACACGGTCCCGTCCGGCGCCACGATGGCGTCGGTCCGCGACACGTCCCGCAGGCCCAACAGCTGGTGCGCGGCCACAGCGAGCTCGCCGACCGCCTGCGCCGACTTCTCGTCCAGCCGGGCCGGCGCGTGGAAGTCGGTCAGGCCGGCCGTGTAGCGCGCGGTGTAGTCGTAGACGCCGTTCTCCGGCACGATCTCCACCGGCGGCAGGGCGCGGGGGCCGTCCGGCCCGTCCACGACCGCCACGGCCACCTCGACGCCCTCCACGTACCGCTCCGCGAGCACGGTGTCCCCGTACGCCAGGCACCCCACCATCGCGGCGGGCAGCTCGGCCGCCTCGCGCACCACCTGCGCGCCCAGCGCCGAACCACCCTGGTCGGGCTTGAGCATCAGCGGCAGGCCGAGCCGGTCCACCATCGCGTCCAGCACGGGCTGCGCGCCCAGCTCGCGGAAGGTCGCGTGCGGCAGCACGGTCCACTCCGGCGTCGCCAGGCCCGCACGGGCCAGCTCCGCCTTCGCGGTCGGCTTGTCCCACGCCCGGCGGCACGCCCGCGAGTCCGTGCCCACGAACGGCACGCCCATCATCTCCAGGACGGTCTGCACCGACCCGTTCTCGCCCTCACCGCCGTGCAGGGCCACCACGACGGCGTCCGGCCGGTGCTCGCGCAACTTCGTGAGGAGCTGCGCGTCGGCGTCCCACTCCTCCACGACGAGACCGGCCGAACGCAGCGCGGCGGACAGCCTGCGACCGGATCGCAGGGACACCTCCCGCTCGTGCGACAGGCCCCCGGACAGCACTGCGACCCAGTGGTCGGACAACTCTTCTCCTCGATCAGGCGGTGTCGGGCGAGGGTGTCTGCGGACCCGAGAGGTGGCGGGGCGTCGACGGCCCGAACGTCTCGTGCAGCTCCAGCTCGTCCTTGATCACGTTGGCCAGCCGGCGCACGCCCTCGCGGATGCGGTCGGGCGTCGGGTAGCAGTACGAGATGCGCAGCTGCCTGCTGCCCAGCCCGTCCGCGTAGAACCCGGTGCCGGACGCGTACGCCACCCGCTGGGTGATCGCGCGCGGCAGCATGGCCTTGGTGTCGATGCCCTCGGGCACGGTCAGCCACACGTAGAAGCCGCCGTTGGGCTTGTTCCACGTGGAACCAACCGGCATGTGCTGCTCCAGCGCCTCGATGGCCGCGTCGCGCCGCTCCCGGTAGGCCTCGCGGTAGGTCTTGATCTGGCCCTTCCAGTCGTGCGTCGACAAGTACCGCGACACGACGAGTTGGTTGAACGTGGGCGGGCACAGCGTGGCCGACTCGGCCGCCAGCACGAGCTTCTCGCGCACAGCGTGCGGCGCGAGCACCCAGCCCACGCGCAGGCCGGCGGCGAAGGTCTTGGAGAAGGAGCCCAGGTAGACCACGTTGTCCGGGTCGGTGGACCGCAGCGCCGGGTAGGTCGTGCCGTCGAAGCCGAGCAGCCCGTACGGGTTGTCCTCGACCACGAGGATGCCGTGCTCGCGGCAGATCTCCAGCACCTCGGCGCGCCGCCCGACGGCGAGCGTCACGCCGGCCGGGTTGTGGAAGTTCGGGATCGTGTAGAGGAACTTGACCCGCTGCCCGGTCCGGGCGACGGCGGCGATGGCCTCGCGCAGCGCCTCGGGCACCAGGCCGTCGGCGTCCATCGCCACGTGCACGACGTTGGCCTGGTAGGCGGAGAACGAGCCGAGCGCGCCCACGTACGACGGGCCTTCGGCCAGCACGACGTCACCCGGGTCGCAGAAGATCCGGGTCACCATGTCCAGGCCCATCTGGGAGCCGACGGTGACCACGACGTCGTCCGGGTGGGCGTTGATGCCCTCCAGGGCCATGACGTCGCAGATCTGCTCGCGCAGCTCCGGGATGCCCTGGGCCGAGCCGTACTGGAGCGCGACCAGGCCGTCCGTGGCGACCACGTCGGCGACCTCGGCCGACAGCGAATCGAGGGGCAGTGCCGCCAGGTGCGGCATCCCCCCCGCCAGGGACACCACCTCGGGCCGGCTTGCCACCGCGAACAGCGCCCGGATCTCCGATGCCGTCATCCCCGCCGTGCGCGCCGCGTACCGGCGCAGGTGGGGATCGAGGCTTCTGGCGCCCTGCTTCGGGGGCTGTCCGGGTAGGTTCACGGGGAACTCCGAGGTAGTAGTGGTTACCGGCGGGTTCGTTCCCGGCTGAGTGTAACGGCCGTCCCGTTCGGGGCATGAGCCTTCCGGGTGGGGGTCACATCCGCCTATCCTCGAGGGGGATGCATTCGGGGGTTGGGAGGTCGGGGTGTCGCGACGCGTCGTGGGCGTCACTCTGGACAACCTGGAGCACCTCTCCAAGCACAGCCGGACCTGCGTGTTCTGGGAGTTGGCACCCCACCTGAAGGAGCAGGCCGAGGAGTTCGGCGACACCGAGTTCGAGAAGGAGGCCTGGGTCTCCAGCGTCCTGCTCGAGTGGGGCTCGTGCGGTCGGATCATCTACGCCGACGGGATTCCCGCCGGATCGGTGTTCTACGCGCCGCCGGCCGCCGTGCCGCGGTCGCTGGCCTTCCCCACCTCCCCCGCCAGCCCGGACGCCGTGCTGATGACGGGCCTGGAGGTGCTGCCGGAGTTCCGCGGCGGCGGGCTCGGGCGCGTGCTGGTGCAGACCGTGGCGAAGGACCTGACCCGCCGCGGCGTGAAGGCGATCGAGGCCTTCGGCGACGCCCAGCCCATCGACGACGAGCGGACGTGCGTGACGCCCGCCGACTTCCTGACCAGCGTCGGCTTCAAGACCGTGCGCCCCCACCCGCGCTGGCCCCGGCTGCGGCTGGAGCTGCGCAGCGCGTCGTCGTGGAAGGAAGACGTGGAGGCGGCACTGGAGCGGCTGCTGAGCTCCGTGACCGTGTCGACGGCCGAGCCGAGCTTCCGCCCGGTCTGATTTCTGGCTTTGACCTGCGGTTTCTCCCGTGCGCATTGACATGCAGGTTTTTGCCTGCATAACGTTTACGGGGTGGACAAGGTCTTCAAGGCCCTCGCCGACCCGACCCGGCGCTACCTGCTGGACCGGCTGCACGAGGAGAACGGCCAGACCCTGGGCGAGCTGTGCGCGCGGGTGGGCATGACCCGCCAGTCCGCCACCCAGCACCTGGCCGTGCTGGAGGCCGCGAACCTGGTCGCCACGGTCCGCCGGGGCCGGGAGAAGCTGCACTACCTCAACCCGGTGCCGCTGCACGAGATCCAGGAACGGTGGATCGACAAGTTCGAGCGCCCCCGGCTGCGGGTGCTCGCCGAGGTCAAACGACGAGCGGAGAACGCGATGAAACCCGACTTCGTGTACGTGACGTACATCGAGAGCACGCCCGAGAAGGTGTGGGAGGCGCTCACCGACCCGGACATCACCGCCCGGTACTGGGGCCACCGGAACGTGTCGGACTGGCAGGTCGGCTCGACGTGGGCGCACCGCCGCGTGGACTCCGACGTCGACGACGTGGTGGGCGAGGTGCTCGAGAGCGACCCGCCGCACCGCCTGGTGACCACGTGGCGGGACCCGCAGGCCCCGGAGGGGTGGTCGACCGTCACCTTCCTCGTCCAGCCCTACCAGGGCATCGTGCGGCTCACCGTCACCCACGAGAACCTCGCCGACGACGCCGAGCGCGCCCAGGCCGCGGCCGGCTGGGCGGCGGTGCTGTCGAACCTCAAGTCGCTGCTGGAGACCGGGCGGACGCTGTCGGGCATCCCGTGGGAGATGCCGGAGTGACCTGCGGCGGCTAGGTTCCACCCCGTGGTGTTCGCGATCTTCGGCCTGGTGTCGGCGCTGTTCTTCGTCCTGGGGGTGCGGCGCGACCGCCGGCGGGTCGCCAACGCCGTGTGGTTGGGGTTGACGCTGGTCGCGGGCCTGCTGTGGCTGCTGACCAAGGACGACCTGCCGTGGTGGCTGGACGACCTGCTCGGGTGGGCGCTCGCGGTGGCCGTGCTGGGCTGCGGGCTGGTGCTGCCGGTCGCGCTGATCGTGAACGGGCTGCTCATGGTCCGGCGCGAGGGGCGCAGCCTGGCGAACCTGCTGTCCCTGCTCGCCGGGCTGGCGATCGTCACCCTGGTGGTGATCTTCCTGCTGGCCCTGGACGACCCGCGGACGTGGGTGCAGGCCGTGGTCGGCTCGCTGGTGGTCGTGTCGGCGTACCTGGCGTTCCTGTTCGTCAGCCTGCTGCTGTACTCGGTGCTCTACGGCAAGACCGGCCGCCGGACGGGGTTCGACGCGGTGGTCGTCCTCGGCGCGGGCCTGCACGGCGACCGCGTGCCGCCTTTGCTGGCGTCACGCCTGGACCGGGCTGTGCGGCTGTACCGGCGGGAGGTGGCGGCGGGTGGGTCGCCGGTGATCGTCGTTTCCGGTGGTCAGGGGGCCGACGAGGCTGTGTCGGAGGCTCTGGCCATGCAGCGGTGGCTGGTGGTGGCCGGGGTGCCGGAGGAGGCGGTCGTGCTGGAGGACCAGGCCACCACGACGGAGGAGAACCTGCGCAACAGCAGGGCAGTCCTGGATTCGCTCGGGCACACCGGGCGGACGGTGGCGGTCACGAACAACTACCACGTGTTCCGCACGGCGGTCACGGCTCGACGGCTGCGGCTGAAGATGGGCGTCATCGGGTCGCGGACGGCGTTCTACTTCCTGCCCAGCGCCTTCCTGCGGGAGTTCGTGGCCATCCTCAGCCGCAACCCGGTGGCGCACACCTTCGCCTGCGTGGTCCTGGTGAGCCTCTACCTGCTGCTGCTCTTCTAGCCCGGCGGGCGCTCGATCGCCGCGAGCAGCTCGTAGATCGTGGACGACGGGTTGTCATCCGGTGAGCTCACCCCGTTCCGGGCATGCCGCTCAGCCAACGCCGCTGCCCTTCGCGCTGCCTCGTGCCGACGTGGCATGTACAGGTCGGCCTCGATGTGTTTGCCGGACCGGCCATCGAGCTGTCGGCTACGCCGCTCGGCTTGATCCGTGCTCAGATGTGCGGTCTGGTTCTCGAAGTGGAGGATGAGCCACAACTCGAAACACGGGTTCGAGACCGCCACACGGATGCCGTGCTTCGTCGCGAGGCTGATGGCCTCACCAAGTCGAGGATGTCGCTGTGGGTATTCGACGTCGAACACGCACCAGCATTCGTCGATCTCCGGATCCGCTGCTCGCTCGATCGCCGCGGTGACCAGCCGGAACGGCACACCGGGGTGGGGATCGACCTCGATGCTGATCGCCGTGTTGCCCCGAACCTCCGGCAGGCGCTTGAGACCGTTGATGTAGTCCGGTTCGGAAGCGACCCCCTCACAGAAGATCAGGATCGTCCTGCGTTCCGGCCGGGTGCCCGTTCTGCGGCGGAGATCCTTGCCGGTGGTGCGTCGTGCCATCGTCAGCCGATCAGTCCCAGGGCTCGGAGGACCTCCGTGCGGTCGACATCGGGTAGTGCGCCGAACCTGCCGTGCAGGTAGGCCTTTTCCAGGTTCTGCGACCGCCGCACCCTTTCGCCGGCGAAGTCCGCCAGGGCTCCCAGCCTGGTGGCGCCGTCGGTCTTCTCGGTCAGCCACACCTCGTCGCGGTTGAGGTGGTTGAGGAGGCTGGTGTCGTGCGAGGTGAAGATCAGCTGGGCGCCGCGGGGATTGGTGACCGGGTCTTGGAAGAGGCGGATCAGCTGTGCCGACAACGTCGGGTGCAGGCTCGCGTCCAGTTCGTCGAACAGGAGCAGGGACCCGTGCTCGAACGCGGTGAGCACCGGCCCGATGAGCTGGAACCAGGTGCGGGTTCCCTCGGACTCCTGGTCGAGGTCGAACGCCACCCGTTCGTCCCGAGTGCGGTGGACCATGCGCACTCTCCGTTCGCCCTGTGACCGGTCGACCACCACGTCGTCGATGCCGAGATCCGCCATCCGCAGCAGGGCCAACGCCTGCTCGCGATCGCGGTCGGCCGGGTTGATCCCCTCGAAGCCCGGAAGCGGCGCCTGATCGCGATCCGCCAAGTCCTCGAACAGGCGGGAGGTGGACTTCCCGGACGCCCGGGACTGCCCGAACCGCCTCGGCCAGACGGTCTGGACGTCGATCAGGGCGCGGGTGAAGTCGGTGATCAGCGGTTCGTCGAAGCGGCGTGCGATGGACAGCGCCAGCGTCCGGGGGGTCAGCAATTCCCGGGTGCCGGAGAGGCTCCCGAGTCCCCGCTGGAGCTTGAGCGCGGTGCCTTCCCGCTCGAACACCCGGCGGCGCTTCTTCTCGGGGTAGTGGAACAGGGCCTCGTAGCGGACGGCGTGCTCGTCCAACTCCACCACGTACTCGAAGCGCACACCCGAGATGATCGACTCCAGGGTGAACTCCGAGGCTCGGGCACGCCCCTCGGTGAACGCGAAGGGCTCTACCGGGATCCGCTCGTCCCAGAAGCGCAGCGAGTCCCGCACCGCCGTCCGCAGCCAGGCCAGCGCGGCGACGAGGTTGGACTTGCCGGACGCGTTCGGCCCGAACACCGCCGCGACCGGGAGCAGGCTCTCGCCGATGTTCGGTGCGGGTCGGGCTTCCTCGCGGTCCTGGTCGACGGCGACCATCGACAGTTCGACCGGCTCCAGGATCGAGCGGAAGTTCGCCACCTCGAACCGGATGAGCACGGCGAACCTCTCCTGGCGTCGTCCGCGCTGTCGTCACAGCGCCGTTCTCGTCAAGTATGGACGAAGAACGGCGCTTGTCGACGTCGACGCGGGGGTCAGCCCGCCGAGCGCTGGCCGGTGGCCAGTTCGTGGCGCATGAGGTCGTCCAGGGTGAAGGTGCCGGTGGGCTGGTCGTCCTTACCGAGCAGGTACAGGCGTTTCACCGCCACCAAGATGCCCTCGGCGACCACGTCGCGGAACGCCGGGGTGGCCAGGCGGGCGCGGTCCTGGTCGTTGGTCAGGTAGCCGACCTCCACGCGGACCGCGGTGCACTTGGTCATCCGGAGCATGTCCCACGTCTTGGGGTGGGTGCCGCAGTCCAGCATGCCCGTGCGGGCCACCAGTTCGCGCTGGATGAAGCCCGCCAGGGCCTCGCCGACCGTGGACGACGTGCCGTTGCCCGTGCCGTAGTGGAAGCTCGCCACACCGTTGGCCAGGGGGGACGAGTTGCCGTCGCTGTGCAGCGACAGGATCAGGTCGGCGCCGGCCTCGTTGGCGAAGCGTGCGCGCTCGCTCTCGTCCGGGTTGTTGTGCGGGCCGCGGGTGAGCAGGGCTTCCATGCCGGTGGCGGCCATCTTGCCTTCCAGCAGCCTGGCCAGGTCCAGCATGACGTCGGCCTCGGACACGCCGTTGACCTCGACACCTCGGTCCGTGCCGCCGTGGCCCGGGTCGATGATGATGCGCTTGCCGGACAGCCTCGGGCCGGCCTTGCGGACGCGTTCCTGCTCGCGGAGGAACACCGGTCGGCCGCCGCGGACCTTCGGCTGGAGCTGGCGCAGCGCGCGGACGGTGTCCGGGCCGCACATGCCGTCCACGATCAGGCCGTAGTCGCGCTGGAAGCTGCGCAGCGCCTGCTCGGTCTGCTGCCCGAACTCGCCGTTGGGCCGGCCGGCGTCGTAGCCCAGTTCCAGCAGCCGCTCCTGGAGGGCGAACACGTCGTCGCCGGTCACCGGCTGGGACATCAGGTACGCCAGCGGGCGGTCGCCGAGGCGGAAGGTCGCGTCGCGCAGTGCTCGGTAGGTGGCGGGGCCGACGACGCCGTCGGTGATCAGACCCCGTTGCTGCTGGAACGCGCGCACGGCGTGCTCGACCGGCAGGTCGAACACCTGAGACGGCTGCGGATCGGACAGGAGGCCGAGCCGGGTCAGCGTGGCCCTCACCTCGGCGACGTCCGGGCCGAAATCCCCGCGGCGGAGTAGCAGCATGTACCCCTCGTTCACTAAGGCGTCGACGGGTGCCGACGCTGAGGTTGACGCCCTATTGTGCCTTGCTCGAGCGGATGCTCCTCGCTGGGCTACTCGGAGTGGTTACCCGCCCACAAAAGCGTGACCCGCCCGCCTTACCGGAAGACGGACGGGTCACGCTCGGGGTTGCGTCAGAGGACGTCGGAGAGGTCGTTGAGCAGCGCGGCCTTGGGCTTGGCGCCGACGATCTGCTTCACCGGGCGGCCACCCTGGAAGAGGATCATGGTCGGCACGGACATGATCTGGTAGTCGCGGGCGATCGACGGGTTGGCGTCGATGTCCAGCTTCGCGACGGTGATCTTGTCGGCGTGCTCCGCGGCGATCTCCTCCAGCACCGGGGCGACCATCTTGCACGGGCCGCACCAGGTCGCCCAGAAGTCGACGAGGACGGGCTTGTCGCTCTGAAGCACGTTCTCGGTGAAGCTGTCGCTGGTCACAGCGACGGTGGCGCCTGCCATTTTCTCTCCTCTTTGGCGGGGGAAACGCTTCAGATGTGCGGTCGGGAAGTCAGTTGGCGGAGTCGCCGTAGCCGCCGCCCACGAACTCGGGCGTCAGGTGCGCGTCGGACTCGCCGTGCTCGGCCAGCCAGCGCTCGGCGTCGATCGCGGCGGAGCAGCCGGACCCCGCGGCGGTGATCGCCTGGCGGTAGGTGTGGTCGACCAGGTCGCCGGCGGCGAAGACGCCGTCCAGGTTCGTGTAGGTGCTCTGGCCCTTGACCTGCACGTAGCCCTCGTCGTCCACGTCCACCTGGCCGCGGACGAGGTCGCTGCGCGGGTCGTGGCCGATCGCGAGGAAGAACCCGGTGTACGGGTGCTCGCTGATCTCACCCGTCCGGGTGTCCCGCACCTTGAGACCGGACATCGTGCCGCCCTCGCCGACGACCTCGACGGCCTCGGCGTTGAGCAGCCACTTGATCTTCTCGTTGGCGCGGGCGCGCTCCAGCATGATCTTCGACGCGCGGAACTCCTCGCGGCGGTGGATGATCGTCACCGACTTCGCGAAGCGGGTGAGGAAGGTGGCCTCCTCCATCGCCGAGTCGCCACCGCCGACCACCGCGATGTCCTGGTCGCGGAAGAAGAAGCCGTCGCAGGTCGCGCACGCCGACACACCGCGGCCGAGCAGCTCCTGCTCGCCGGGGATGTGCAGGTAGCGCGCCGCCGCGCCCATCGCGAGGATGACGGCCTTGGCCGCGTAGCGCACACCGTTGGCGGTGACGTGCTTGACGTCGCCCTCCAGCTCCAGGTGCTCCACGTCCTCGGCGCGCAGCTCGGCGCCGAACCGCTTGGCCTGCTCGCGCATCTGCTCCATCAGGTCGGGACCCATGATCCCGTCGCGGAAGCCGGGGTAGTTCTCGACTTCGGTCGTGGTCATCAGCGCGCCGCCGTACTGCGAGCCCTCGAACACCAGCGGTTCGAGCTGCGCGCGCGCCGCGTAGACCGCCGCGGTGTACCCGGCGGGCCCCGATCCCACGACGATCAGGTTCCGAACGTCCGACACCCTCGACCTCCGTTTGTCGTGACAGGCTGTGGGCCTGCACTTCTGCTCAACGGATCGTAGGGTCCCGCAATTCCTGGTCTGTCGGGTGAGGTGGACTACTCGGCTACGGCGTGATCTGGCTGGTGGCCAGCACACCGTTGGGGTTGTCCGGGCCGCACGTGTCCGGGTCCAGCACGACGATCTTGAACGCGCCCGGCTTGCCGCCCGGCAGGATCGCCATCACGGCGTCCTTGTCGTCCAAGGTGATCGGGCTGACGCCCAGGGGCTTCGAGCTGGCGATGTTCGCGCCCTGGAGGCACCCGGCCAGCTTCTCCTGGTTCTCCAGGGGGCCGTAGTTCTGCGCCTTGAGGACGTCGCCGAAGACCGGGCCGAAGTCGTTGCCCTTCACCGCGAGCGGGCGCTGGGTGGCCGGGGTGTTCGCGTTCGACGTGGGCTGGGCCACGTTGCCGCCGGGGTTGGACGCCGGGGTGCCCTGGGTGGTGACGACCACCACGCCGACCGCGACGGCCGCCGCGGCCAGGAGACCGGCGCCCCACCCGAGCTGCTTCTTCCGCCGGCGGGCGGCGAGGTCGACCACCGGGGCCGGCGCCTGCGCGGGGGACGCCCCCGCCCGCCGGAACTCCTCGGCCAGGGCCGCGTCGATGCGGTCCGCGACGGCGCGCGGCATGGGGATCGAGGGCAGGTCGCGCAGGTCGGCGACGGTCGCGTCGAGCGCGGCGAGGACGTCCTGCGCCTCCGGGTCGTGCGCCACGGCCGCCCGCAGCTCCGCCTCGGTCTGCGGGTCCAGGACGCCCGCGTGCAGGTCAGCCAGCAGGTCGACGGACCACGGCGGCCCTGAACGCCGCACATTGCCGGTCATCGTTCCTCCAACTGACGTCCCTGTTGCACCTGCACATCGGTCACTGGGACGTTCGCATCTGCACTCTGGTTCCGGAGGTGCCCGAGAACTTTGGCCAGCTTCGCGCGACCGCGGGCACACCGCGACTTCACCGTGCCCTCGGCGATCCCCAGCAGCTGGGCCGTTTCCGCGACGGAGTACCCCTCCACGTCGACCAGCACGATGGGCGCGCGCTGCTCCTCCGGCAGCTCGTTCAGCGCCGCCTGCACGACCAGCCGGGTCTCCCGCTCGGACATCGCGTCCCGGGGCGCCACCGGCTCGCCGGGTCCGGCCTCGGGCAGCGGCACGGTCGGACGGGTCTGCCGCCTGCGCATCCGGTCGAGGCAGGCGTTCACCACTATTCGGTGCAGCCATGTCGTGACCTGCGACTCGGCGCGGAAGCTCGCGGCGGCGCGGAAGGCGGAGATGAACGCCTCCTGCAACGCGTCGGCCGCCTCTTCGGGATCGCGCAGCGTGCGCAGCGCGACGGCCCACATGCGGTCCCGGTGCCGTCTGACGAGCTCCGAGAAGGCATGGGGGTCACCCGCGGCGTGCGCCGCGATGAGGTCTGCGTCCGAGCTGGCTGCGGCGGTCACGCGGTGAAGCGTATCGGCCCTGGCGAGTGGCGGTTCGATCACCCGTTCAGCGCAGTGTTGGATTGCCGCGACTCCGTCGCGGCGGCTCGGCCGCCCGGGCGGGTCGGCTCATCGCGCCGACTTTCCCACCGATCGAAGAACGTGATCGGCGGGAAAGTCGGCGCGACAAGCCGACGGCGGCCTCGCGTTACTGGGCGCGCGTGTAGACGACCTCGGCGATCTCGGACTTGTGGTTCCGGCCGCCGCCGGCCAGCTTGGTCACCCACACCAGCACGTGCTGGGTGGCCTCGTGCTCGCCGAGCTGAATCTGGGTCTGCCCGGCGGACAGGGTGGCCGTCGCGATGACCTTGGTCTCCTCCAGCGGCGCGCCCTCGGACGCGGCGACCCGGATCTCGACGACCGTGCCCTCGCTGGGCGAGGTGATCGTGACCGACGCCAGCTTCACCGGTTCGGCGAAGGACGCCATGAGCCCGATGCCGGGCTTGAGGGTCGGGAACGGCTGGAAGTAGTTCTCGGTCTGCCAGACCGTGGTCGGGTTGTTGTCCACGGCCCGGTTGGCGCGGTTGGCGTTGTCCGGCTGGTTGGTCACGTCGTACACGCCGATCGACGCCGGCTGGACGGGACCGGCCGGCGCCGGCGCGGGCGGTGCGGGTTGGCCGGACGCCGCCGGGGTGGTCTGGCCGATCACCACCGTCGGGCCGCTGCCCTTGGTCGGCTCGTCGCTGAAGAAGCTCACGATCTGCACGCCCAGCCACACGATGACCGCGAGCGTCGCCACCGCCAGCACGGCCACGCTGATCCACAGCTTCCGCTTGTGGTCCCGGCCGCGCGGCGGGCGCTGGGTGGTCCACACCGCGCCGTCGTCCTCGGCGTGCACCGGCTGGATCAGCGCGGTCTGCGCCTCGGACTGGGCGATCTGGTCCAGCACCTGGAGGATCGCGGCGGACGTGCGGATGCCGCCCACGCTGGTGTCCTCCAGGGACCGCACCGCCACCGACGACAGCTCGTGCGGCACGTACGGGTGCAAGGTGCTGGGCGCCACGACCGACCCGTCCGGGCCGGTGGGGGCGACGGGCACGCCGTCCGGGCCGCCGGGCAGCGCCCACCGGCCGGTGAGCAGCAGGTACAGGATCGCGCCCAGGCCCTTGACGTCGTCCCGCGCGATGGCTTCCGGGCGCGGACCGGGGAACGCCAGCCGCAGCCGGCCGTCCGAGGTCACCCGGATGCGCTGCGGGTGGTCCGCGCCCAGCACGAGGCCCGCGTGGTGGGCGCCCTCGATGGCCGCGCCCAGCGGCTCCAGCAGGCGGGTCGCCGCGCCCGCGGGCAGGGGTCCCTCGGCGATGAGGTCCATCAGGTCGGTGCCCTGGGTCCACTCGGCCACGACGATGCCGAGGATGCCCTCGTCGAGCTTCACGCCGGTGCCCGGCGTCAGGACGTCGATGACCCGGGAGACACCCGGGTGGGTGAAGCTGGCCGCGTGCGTCGCCCGCTCGGCGGTCCGCTTGGCCCGCGCCAGCGCCTGCTGGTCGGCCGGGTCGCCGACCAGGATCGTCAGGGCGACGTCCCGGTTGAGCTGGCCGTCGCGCGCCCGCCACAGCTCGGCGTCGCAGCGCTGGTCGACACCGGAGGACGCGAGCAGCCGGTAGCGGCCGTCGCCGATGACCCCGCCGGGCACCAGCGAGGTGTTCTGGATCGGGCCGCTGCTCACGCGCCCGAGCGTACGGGACTCGGCTCTGTCGGCACGCTCACCGCCGCCGCACCAGACGGCTGATCCTGTCCACCACGGGCTTCACCTCGGGTACCCGGAACACCGCCATCAGCAGGAAGCTCAGCGGCAGTCCGACGATCGTCGACACGGTCATCTCCACCCAGGCCGTGGCGACCGGACCTTCGGTTCCCAGCACCCGGACGGCGAGCCACGCCGCGCCGGCCGCCGCGCCGAAACCGAGGGCGGACGCCACCACGCTCAGGCAGATCGTCCACGCCGTGTACCCGGTCCGCAGCCGGCCCAACCGGATGCGCAACCACAACTGCCCGACCAGGCACCCGACGACGAAGCTCAGCGACATCGCGATCGACACGCCCACCGCGAGCTTCTCGCGCGGCGCGAACTCCAGGAACCCGTACAGCAACGCGATCCGGACCACGACCATGACCGCCTGGATCAGCGTGGGCGTCCGCGCGTCCTTCAACGCGTAGAACACGCGCAGTTGCAGCAGCGTGATCGCGTAAGGCACCAGGCCGAACGCGGACAGCGCCAGCGCCTGGCCCATCCGCTCGCCGCCGACCAGGCCGGCCTCGCCGTGCGAGAACACCGCCAGGCCGATCGCCACGCCCGCCACGGTCATGAGCGCGCTGAAGGGCATGAGCAGGATGGACGACATCCGGTTGCCGAACGCCAGGTCGCCCACGAGGGCACCGGTGTCGTGGGCCGCCGCCGCGCGGGACATCTTCGGCATCAGCGCCGTCAGCAGCGACACGCCGAGCACCCCGTAGGGCACCTGCGCCACGAGCCACTGGTAGTTGTACGCCGTCAGCGCGCCCTCGGAGTTGAGGGCGACGTTGGTCAGCACGGCCATGCTGACCAGGCCGAGCGCCACGTACAGCAGCACCCAGAACGCCAGGCCGCCGAACTCCTTGAGCCGCCGGTCCCAACCCCACCGCCAGCGGAACCGGAAGCCGGTGCGCTTCATCGCGGGCAGCATCACGGCCGCCTGCACGCCCACGCCGAGCATCGTGCCCAGGCCCAGGACCAGCAGCTTCGGCTCGCCCATGTCGACCGGGTCGAGCGAGATGGTGCCCGGCATGAGCCAGTAGACGCCGAGCGTGATGATCACGACGACGTTGTTGAGCACCGGCGCCCACGTGGGCAGGCCGAACACGTGGCGGGTGTTGAGGATCGCGCCGAT
Organism: Saccharothrix sp. CCNWYY140; assembly: GCF_037401995.1. Classification (NCBI taxonomy): domain Bacteria; kingdom Bacillati; phylum Actinomycetota; class Actinomycetes; order Pseudonocardiales; family Pseudonocardiaceae; genus Saccharothrix; species Saccharothrix sp. CCNWYY140. The sequence continues at coordinate 58,260 of NZ_JBBEGC010000003.1, read as the reverse complement.
CAGCGCGGACAGGCCGTAGAACACGATCCCGGGCAGCACCAGGTAGGCGAACGCGGTCACCAGCGCCGGGTTGGCGTCGTCCGAGCCGCTGGTGAAGATCGCCGTCAGCAGCGGCGCGCAGGCCACCGCGATCACCGTGCCGATGCCGAGCACGACGACGGACATCGTGATCAGCCACTGGGCGTAGGACTCGCCGCCGTCGGCGTCCTCCTTCTCGGCGCGCACCAGCAGCGGGATCGCCACCGAGGTGAGGATGCCGCCCAGCAGCAACTCGTTGATCATCGTCGGCAGCGTGGTGGCCGCCTGGTACGAGTCGTTGAGCGCGCCCGCGCCGATGATCGTGATCAACAGGAGCTTGGACAGCAGGCCGGAGACCCGGCTGACGATCGTGGCGATGGCCATCGAGCCGGAGGCACGCGCCACCGACGGGGGCTTCTGCTGCTCGACCACCGTGCTCGTTCCGCTCAACTCGCGCTCGACCTCTCCGGCGTGACCGCTTCCGGCTGCTCGGGGGTGCCGGCTGTGCTCGGCACCGCCGCCGCGGCCTTCGCCGCCCGCGCCCGCCGGTAGATGCGCCGGGCGGACAGCAGCACGAGCAGCGCGCCCGCGAGGGCGGTGATGACGATGGTGATGGTCCCGTACGCCGAGGACGAGACCTCCAGCCGGGCCCGTTCGCCCAGCTCGACGCCGTCCGGCGTGGTCAGCCGGACGTGCACCGGGAACCGGCCGGACCGCAGCACCTCGACCGGCACGGTCAGCTGCCGGTCGCCGCGCGCGGGCAGCACCACGTCGGGCTGCTGCTCGACCAGGATGCCCGGGGTGTCCTCGACCAGGATGCGGACGGTGACCCGAACGTCGAGCCGGTTGCGGATGGTCACCGGGATGGGGCTGTCGCCGGACGCGAGCAGGATCGGGCCGTTCGGCTCGGACACGGTGACCTGGCCGCGCAGCCCGTCCAGCTGCTCCCGGCCGGTGGCCAGGGTGGCGCGCGCGCCGGACTCGTTGCCGCGCCACGCCCCGGAGACCGCGCGGAGCAGGTTCAGCCGCATCGGCTCGACCAGGTCGCCCGGCTTGGTGGACTCGGCGTCCTGCTGGGCCATCGCCCCGAACAGCTGCTGGAGCTGCCGCCAGGTGTCCGACACCTCGGCGGTGACCGCGGGCGAGACCTCCCGCGCGCCGGACTCGACCGGGTAGCTCAGCGCGGCCCGCTGCTCGGGCGGGGTGGCGCCGAGCAGCGCGGGCAGGCCGACCGGGGTGGCGAACCCGGTGCCGACCAGGGACTTCGTGGTCTGGAGGAACGTGTCGACCTCGCCGGTCGGCGCGTTCCAGCGGCGCGGGGGCGTGATCACCAGGTGGCGGCCGTCGGCCTGGAACGCGGTCCGGTAGACCAGCGCGGCCAGCGCGTTCTGCACCGACACCGGGCGGCTCTCGGCGGGCGTGGTGATGCCGGCGGTGGTCTGGTTCGGGCCGCCGCGCAGCGCGTCGGACACCATGTCGTCGATCCGCACGGCGGTCACCGGCTTGCCGCCGGCGTCGACCCGGACCGGGGCGGTGCCGGGGGTGCCCGCGACCGCGGACCCCTCGACCACCAGCGACGTCACGCCCTGGGCGGTGAGGTCGGTCAGCGTCTGCTCGTCCACGACGCCGTCCTCGGGCCACGCGAGGCCGGGCTGGGCCTGCACGTCGAGGACCTCGCGCACGACGTCGACGCCCTTGCCGGCCAGCGTGCCCAGGTCGGTCAGGCGGGCGCGGGACAGCGCGACCAGGTCGGCGTCCGCGTCCGGCAGCGCCACCACGCACCGGCCGCCGGCCAGCAGCTTGAGCCGGGCCAGCCACAGCTCCGCCGCGCCGCTGCCCTTGCCCGCGCCCTGGCCGCGCACCTGGTAGCCCCCGGCCATCGCGGACACCGTCCGCAGCAGGTCGGGGTCCACGGCCAGGCACACGGCCGGTCCCAGCGGGCCGTCCAAGGCGGACTCGTAGGCCATGAGCAGGCCGTACAGGCGTCCGCCGAGCGCGAGGGACCCGGCCAGCTCGTCGTCGGCGAGCACCGGTTCCAGCCCGCCGGAGACCATCCGGGGGCGGTCCACCAGCGGCCACAGCAGGGTGATCTTCGCCGGGTTGGGGGGCGCGCCGAGCGGGCTGCCGCCGGGGACGCCGAGCACGGGCAGCAGGGTGCTCAGCGCGACCAGGCGGGCGCGTCCGCCGTCCTGCGGCCGGCCGTTGATGTTGGCCAGGATCGGGTAGATGCCGGGCTGGTCGATCTGGAGGGCAGTGTTGCCGGTGCCGCGGACGGGCACGGTGAGGGTGAACGGCTTGCTCTCGTTCTCCCCCAGCTCGTCCACGATCGGGGTGAACCAGGGCTGGATGTACTCGGCGTCGGTGGGCTCGCGCAGGGCGCGGCGGACGGCGTCCTCGGACTCCAGGGGCTTGCCGCGCTCCAGGCGCAGCTCCAGGTCGAACAGGGGGCGGTCGCCGATGTTGACGACCTTGCCGGTGATCGTGACGGACTCGGTGTCGGCGGTGACCACGCGCGGGGTGAGCGCCTCGATGTCCAGGCGGAGCCGGGCGGGCGCGTTCTGGCCGGGCTGGCTGGACAGGGCGCGGGTCGACCAGACCTGGGTGGCGGGCGCGGGCTTGACCGGGATGCGGCCGGCGAGGACGCCGCCGACCGGGCCGGGCTGGGTCGGGGACAGCGCGCCGTCGACCTGGCCGCCGGGTTGACCGGCGACGGGCTGGCCCGCGGCGACCGGGTGGGCGGTGGGCGTCGAGCCGGCGTCGGAGCGGCCGAGGTCGGGCTGGGCGGGGCTCTCGGATCGCGTCGGACCGCCGGAGTGGGTCGGGCCGGCGCCGCCGTCGACCGGCGTGGCGAGGGCGGGCGAGCCGGTGAGCAGGAGTCCGGCCGCCGCGAGGGCGGACAGCAGCCGTTTCACGCGCGCTCCACCCCGTCGTCGGCCGTGTGGCCTCCGGCCCCCGAGTCGATCATCTCACGAGCCCCTGACAGTGTGTGCGGCGCCGGGGTGTGGGGCGCCGGGGTGTGCGGCGCCGGCAGGTCGCGGGGCGCCGGGAGTTCGGCGCGGGCCGCGGTGACCAGGTCGGGCAGTTCGGACCCGGCGAGCAGCTCGACGGCCCGGCGCACCAGCCGCCGCTCGTCGGCGTAGGCGAGCCGCTCGTCCAGTTCGCCAAGGGGCACCCACGCCACCTCGGTGACCTCCACGTCTTCGTCGGACAACTCGCCGCCCAGCGCTTCGAGGAGGAAGTGGTGGACGGTCTTGTGCACCCGGCGGTCCTCGGCGACGAACCAGTAGTCGATCGAGCCGAGGGGCCGCAGGACCCTGCTATGGATACCGGTCTCCTCCGCGACCTCGCGCACCGCGGTCTGCTCCGCGGTCTCGCCGGCCTCGATGTGGCCCTTCGGCAGCGACCACAGGAGCCTGCCCCGCCGGTCCAGCCTGCCGATGATCGCCGCCGCGCCGCGCAGGCGGTCGAGCACGAGGCCGCCCGCCGAGGTCTCGTCCACCGTCTTCAGGCGGCGACCGCGACGCCGGTTCCGACGCCTCGGCTTGGGACCGCCGGAGCGACCGGACGAGTGAGGCATGACCTGATGGTAGTCACGACCCTTGACTACCGGTCGTGACCCCGCTGGCGCTTTCAGTGATCGGTATCCTCACGTGCTTGACTTGGTGTTCGAAAATTCTCGGCGCTGATGGAAAGCTGGCCTTTCGTGTCCGGATCGAAGCTGTCCCCAGATGACGTCGTGGAACTGCTCAGCGCGTTCCCCGTCGCCGACGAGCTGGCCGAGCGGTTCGCCGCCGCGGGTCACCGGCTCTACCTCGTGGGCGGCAGTGTCCGTGACGCGCTGTTGGGTCGGCTGACCGGCGCCCACGACCTCGACTTCACCACCGACGCCCGCCCGCCCGCGGTGCAGAAGCTGCTGTCGGGGTGGGCCGACGCGGTGTGGGACACGGGCATCGCGTTCGGCACGGTCGGCGCGGCCAAGCGCGGCCTCACGCTGGAGATCACCACGTTCCGCGCGGACACCTACGACGGCGTGACCCGCAACCCCGAGGTGACCTTCGGCGACACCATCGAGGGCGACCTGGTCCGGCGTGACTTCACCGCCAACGCGATGGCGTTCGACCTGGTCGCGCGCGAGCTGGTGGACCCGACCGGCGGTCGCGCCGCGCTGGCCGCGCGGGTCCTGGACACCCCCGCGACGCCCGAGCAGTCGTTCTCCGACGACCCGCTGCGGATGCTGCGCGCGGCCCGGTTCGCCTCCCAGCTGGGGTTCCGGCCCGCGCCGCGCGTGGTCGAGGCGATGCGCGCGATGGCGGGCGAGCTGTCGCGGATCACGCCCGAGCGGGTGCAGGCCGAGCTGTCCAAGCTGCTGACCGGCGCGTTCCCGCGCGCGGGTGTGGAGCTGGTGGTGGAGACCGGGCTCGCCGATGTCGTGCTGCCCGAGCTGCCCGCGATGAAGCTGGAGATCGACGAGCACCACCAGCACAAGGACGTCTACCACCACTCGCTGGTGGTGCTGGAGCAGGCGATCGACCTGGAGGACACGCCCGAGCCCGACCTGGTGCTGCGGCTGGCGGCGCTGCTGCACGACATCGGCAAGCCGGACACCCGCAAGTTCGAGGAGGGCGGCGGGGTTTCGTTCCACCACCACGAGGTGGTCGGCGCGAAGATGGTCCGCAAGCGCTTGCGGGCGCTGCGGTACTCCAAGGAGGTCGTCGAGGACGTCTCCCAGCTCGTGTACCTGCACCTGCGCTTCCACGGCTACGGCTCCGGCGAGTGGACCGACTCGGCCGTGCGCCGGTACGTCACCGACGCGGGCCACCTCCTGCCGCGCCTGCACAAGCTGGTCCGCGCCGACTGCACCACCCGCAACAAGCGCAAGGCCAACGCCCTCCAGCGCACCTACGACGAGCTGGAACGCCGCATCGCCCGGATCGCGGCCGAGGAGGACCTGCGCCGCGTCCGGCCCGACCTCGACGGCAACGAGATCATGCGGCTGCTCGGGCTGCCGCCGGGGCCGCTGGTCGGCAAGGCGTGGAAGTTCCTCAAGGAGTTGCGCCTGGACCGGGGGCCGCTGGACCACGACGAGGCCGTGGCGGAACTGCTGGCGTGGGCGCGGTCGGAGGGCATCGACGTCCCCGGGTGATCTACTGGCGAAACAATCACCCGGTCTCCGTTAGCCAAGTGACAGTGGGTTGCGACACCATGACTGTGTGCGTCGGGGGCAGGCGCACATTGGGGGTGGTGTCGCATGAACGCTTGGGGGTTGTCCACAGAGGGGGGCACTCAGGCGGACGGCCTGGCCGCGTTGACCGACCAGCAGCGGGCGGTGCTCAGGTGTCTGGCCAGGGGGTTGGCCGACCACGAGATCGCGCGCGTGCTGGCGGTGACGCAACGCCAGGTGGGCGTCGTCGTCGGTGAGATCCTGCGGGTGCTGAACCTGCGGGACCGCATGGCCGCCGTCGTGTTCGCGCACGAGACGGGCATGATCCGACTACCGGTGCCGTACGGCGTCTGATCCGGCGCGTCGCCGGAGCGCGAGGTAACCGGTGATGCCCAGCAGGTAGGCGACGGTCGCCGCGACGACCAGGCCGGGCGACCGGCCGTCCAGGGGGACGACCGCCGCGGCGACCGCGACCGCCGCCACCTGCGTGGCGTTGAACAGCGTGTCGTACAGCGCGAACACCCGGCCGCGCACCTCGTCGCCGATGTCGTGCTGCACGGCCGCGTCCACGCACAGCTTGACCACCTGGCCCGCGAACGTGAGCAGGAACGACGCGGCCAGCGTGGTCGGCAGCAGCATGGGCAGGCCGAGGCCGAGCTGGGTCGCCGCGGCCAGGCCCAGCGCGCCGCAGATCGTGCCGCGCCGGCCGAGCACGTCCACGATCCGGTCGGTCAGCAGGCCGGCCACGAGGATGCCCGCGCCGCCGAAGACCGCGACCTCGCCCAGGCCCGCGAGGCCCGCCCGGAACGGGCCGAAGTCGGTGAACGAGTTGCGCATCAGCAGCAGCGTGATCAGCAGCGACATGCCGAACGCGGCCCGGTGGGCGAGCAGCGCGAGCAGGGCGGCGGACACGCTGGGCGCGTGCCACGCGGCCCGTCCGCCGTCCACCAGGCCCAGCGCCACGGCGGTGGCCGTGCGGGACGGCTCGTCGACCTCGTCCGGGCCCAGGACGCCCCGCGCGAACCGGGACGCCAGGAACGCGGCGGTCAGCGAGCCGACGACGGCGAAGGCCGTGGTCCAGGCCGAACCGCCGTCACCCGAGCCGAGCACCTGCCGCAGGCCCACCGCGCAGGCGGCGCCCAGCACGGCGGTCAGCGCGCCCAGGGTGGTGACGAAGGCGTTGGCCTCGACCAGGTGGTCGTCGTCCACGACGTGCGGGAGGGACGCGGACAGGCCGGACCCGACGAACCGGCTCACGCCGGTGACGAACAGGGCGGAGGCGTACAGCGGAACACCGTCCAGGCCGAACCCCACGGCCGCGGCGGTGAGCAGGATGAACGCGCCGCGGGTGAGGTTGGCCACGACCAGGACGCGGCGGCGGTCCCACCGGTCCAGCAGGGCGCCCGCGAACGGCCCGACCACGGAGTACGGGAGCAGCAGCACGGCGAACCCGGCGGCGACGGCGAGCGGGTCGGCGTGCCGCTCGGGGTTGAACAGCACCGCGCCCGCGAGACCGGCCTGGAACAGGCCGTCGCCCCACTGGGCCGCGAGCCGGGACGCCAGCAGCCTGCGGAAGTCCGCCACGGCGAGGAGCTTCCGGATGCCGAGGTGGTGCTTCGCCGTGGTGGTCCCGGCAGTGGTCACCCCCCGAGCCTATGCCCTGTGGTGGTCCGCTCGGGTGAACAGCGGGGGGAATCAGGGGTGCCCGGAAGCCACGAAGGCCGGACCCGCGTGGGGTCCGGCCTCCCTGGCGCCAGGTGCCCGGTCGCCTCTCGGCGGATTGCGCTTCGCGGCTCCAGCCGTGCGGTATTCCGCGAAGGCGGTTTGTGTTGGGCCCGGGGGACTCGATGGCACCTGACGGTCACTGCAACGAACACGGTAACCCGGATGTTCCGCCCCGGGTGTGATCTGCGTCGTCTGGGATCATGGACCGGTGCGACCTGATGCCGAAGTCGAGCCGGGCTCCCTGCTGGTCGCGGCAACGAGCCTGACCGACCCGAACTTCCGCCGCACGGTGGTCTACGTCATCGACCACCGCGGCGAGGGCACGCTGGGCGTGGTGCTGAACCGGCCCAGCGAGGTCGCGGTGCACGACGTCCTGCCCGCGTGGGGCCCGCACGTGTCCCGACCGCAGGCGGTGTACATCGGCGGCCCGGTGGAGCAGAAGACGGCTCTGTGCCTGGCCGCCCTGAGGGCGGGCGAGGACCACAGCGCCCTGGAGGGGGTGGTCGGCGTCCACGGCCCGGTCGCGCTGATCGACCTGGACTCGGACCCGGACGCCCTGGTCCCGAAGGTGCGCGGCCTGCGGGTCTTCGCCGGCTACGCGGGCTGGGGCGAGGACCAGCTGGCTCGCGAGATCGACCGCGGCGACTGGATCGTCGTGCCGGGCCTGCCCGACGACGTCCTGACCCCGCCGAACACCGACCTGTGGGGCCGCGTCCTGCGCCGCCAGGGCATGCCGACCGCCCTGCTGGCCACGTTCCCCGTGGACGTCCGCCGCAACTGACTGTCGTACCCCGCTGGGAGAATGAGCCCCAGGGGGCGCTTCGCCGGATTTGTCGTACCCCTCTGGGACGATCGAGACGGGGGCCGGAGGCCACGCCCGAACACGGAAACGGCCCGAACACGGAAACGGCCCGGACGGTGGTGGGCGTCCGGGCCGTGAACTCGAGGGGGTCAGGCGCGCTGGAGCACGCCGCACGCGCCGGCGCACGCGCAGCCGCCGCACCCGGCCGGTTCCGGGGCGGGCATGGCCTCGGCGGTGCGGTGGGCCAGGACGCCGCCGGCCGCGGCGATGACCAGGGAGCCGAGCAGGCCCAGCGCGCCCACGACGAGGGCGGTCGCCGGGTTGAGCAGCACGGCCGCGGCGGTGAGCAGGGCGATCGCGCCGGCCACGGTGGTCGGCACGGCCGCCACCCGGTTGGCCATCGCGAAGGTCTCGTCGTCGCGGAGGGTGGCCGCGGTCCGGACACCGAAGAAGCGGTTGCGGCGCAGTCGGCCGCGCAGGCCCAGCACGCCGGTCGTCCCGAACGCCACGCCGACCAAGCCCAGCACCACGAGCAGCACGATGTTCACCCCGTCGAGGGTAGGCGCGTCCTTCGATCAAGGTCGAACCAGGTCCTCCGAACGTGACCACCCGAAGGTGCGATTCCCCGGCCACCCGTCAACGAGGCAGTGTCGAAGCGTGATGATCCGCTCACTCTTCGTCGCAGCCGCCCTGGTGGCCGCGCAGGCCACAACCGCGCACGCCACGCCTGACGTGCGGTTCCTCGCCGCCCACGTCCTGCCGCACAAGCTCCAGCACGCCGGCACCACGGTGGGCGGCCTGTCCGGCATCGACCGCGACCCGCGCACCGGCGAGTACGTCCTGATCAGCGACGACCGGTCCAACATCAACCCCGTCCGGATCTACACGGCGGCCGTCGGCACCGAGGGTGTCGCGATCACCGGCGTCCGCACGCTGACCAACCCCGACGGCGTCCCGTACCCGCCGAACGCCGTCGACCCCGAGGACGTCCGCGTCGACCCCGTCACCGGCCGGTACTGGTGGAGCCAGGAAGGCAACCGGGGGTCGACCACGATCCAGCCGTCCATCGAGCACAGCGACCGCGACGGCACCCACGCCGGCCGCCTCCCCCTGCCCGCGAACTACGCGATGACCGAGAACACCGGCCCGCGCGGCAACCGGGCGCTGGAGGCGATCACCTTCGACCGCACCGGCACGCGGCTGACCAGCGTCGTCGAGGGGCCGATGCTCCAGGACGGCGAGGAGTCCACGGTCGAGAGCGGCTCGGTCGCCCGCCTGACCGTGCAGACCCGCACCGGCGAGGTGCTGGCCCAGCACGTCTACCCGCTGGAACCGCTGTTCGCCGTGCCCGAACCGGGAGCGTGGGGCCCGGACACCGGCGTGCCGGGCATCCTGGCCGACCCGCAGCGCCCCGGCCGGTACCTGACGATCGAGCGGTCCTGGGTGCCGGGCGCGGACTACAAGGTGCGGCTGTTCGAGATCAACGTGAACGGCGCCACCGACGTGTCCGCTGTCGCCTCCCTGGCCGAAGCCGACTACAAGCCCGTGCACAAGCGCCTGCTGGCCGACCTGTCCGACTTCCCGCTGCCGGTGATCGACAACGTGGAGGGCATCGCCTGGGGCCCTCGCCTGCGGACCGGCGAACGCACGGTCGTGCTGGTCAGCGACGACAACTTCGCCGCGGAGGAGTTCACCCGGTTCATCCTGCTTGCGCTGCGCTGATACCGTGGACACATGAGCACGGCCCGCCTGCTCCTTATCTAGCCGCGCGGACCCGCACGAAAGGGTCGGCGCGGCAACCCCTCATGCCCATCTGGGCTGGGGGGTTTCGTCATGTCAGGGGCCGGCAACCGGAAGGGACTACCCAGATGAGCACCGACGCGGCGGCTGAGACGCCCGCCTTCCGCTACACCGCCGCACTGGCGGCGGAGATCGAACGGCGGTGGCAGCGCGAGTGGGAGGAGCGGGGCACGTTCCACGCGCCCAACCCCGTCGGGCCGCTCAAGGGTGACGTGCCCGCGGACAAGCTGTTCGTGCAGGACATGTTCCCGTACCCGTCCGGCGCCGGCCTGCACGTCGGCCACCCGCTGGGGTTCATCGGCACCGACGTGTTCGCGCGCTACCACCGGATGACCGGCCGCAACGTCCTGCACACGATGGGCTTCGACGCGTTCGGCCTGCCCGCCGAGCAGTACGCCGTGCAGACCGGCCAGCACCCCCGCAAGACCACCGAGGACAACATCCAGACCTACCTGCGGCAGATCCGCCGCGTGGGCCTGGGCCACGACGAGCGCCGCCGCATCTCCACGATCGACCCGGCGTACTACAAGTGGACCCAGTGGATCTTCTTGCAGATCTTCAACTCCTGGTACGACGACAAGGCGAAGAAGGCCCGACCGATCGCCGAGCTGGAGGCCGAGTTCGCCCAGGGCAAGCGGTCCACCCCGGACGGTCGGGGCTGGTGCGAGCTGACCCGCGCCGAGCAGCAGAAGGTGCTGGGCGGCTACCGCCTGGCCTACCTGTCCGAGGCGCCGGTCAACTGGTGCCCCGGCCTGGGTACGGTGCTGGCCAACGAGGAGGTCACCGCCGACGGCCGCAGCGAGCGCGGCAACTTCCCGGTGTTCCGCCGGTCGCTGCGCCAGTGGATGATGCGGATCACCGCCTACTCCGACCGCCTGATCGACGACCTGGACCGGCTGGACTGGCCGGAGAAGGTCAAGTCGATGCAGCGCAACTGGATCGGCCGCTCGCACGGCGCCAGGGTGAAGTTCGCCTGCGGGGACACCGACATCGAGGTGTTCACCACCCGGCCGGACACGCTGTTCGGTGCGACCTACATGGTGCTGGCGCCGGAGCACCCGCTGGTGGACGTCATCGCGACGCCCGAGCACGTCGAGGCGATCGAGGCCTACCGGCGCGAGGTGTCCCGCAAGTCCGAACTGGACCGCCAGGAGAACAAGGAGAAGACCGGCGTCTTCACCGGGGCGCACGCCGTGAACCCGGTGAACGGCAAGGAGATCCCCGTCTACATCGCCGACTACGTGCTGATGGGCTACGGCACCGGCGCGATCATGGCGGTGCCCGGCCAGGACCAGCGCGACTGGGACTTCGCCAAGGCGTTCGACCTGCCGATCATCCGCACCGTGCAGCCGCCCGCCGACTTCGAGGGCGAGGCGTTCACCGGTGTCGGCCCGGCGGTCAACTCGGGCTTCTTGGACGGCATGGACGTCGACGAGGCCAAGAAGACGATCATCGCGTGGCTCGAGGAGCACGGCCGCGGCGAGGGCACCGTGCAGTACAAGCTGCGGGACTGGCTGTTCTCCCGCCAGCGGTACTGGGGCGAGCCGTTCCCGATCGTGTACGACGAGGACGGCGTGCCGGTCGCGGTGCCGGAGTCGATGCTGCCGATCGAGCTGCCGGACGTGGACGACTACTCGCCGCGGACCTTCGACCCGGACGACGCGAACTCCGAGCCGTCGCCGCCGCTGTCGCGCGCGGAGGACTGGGTCGAGGTCGAGCTGGACCTGGGCGAGGGCCGCAGGAAGTACCGGCGCGAGACCAACACCATGCCGAACTGGGCCGGTTCGTGCTGGTACCAGCTGCGGTACGTGGACCCGACGCTGGACAGCCGGTTCGTCGACGCCGAGAACGAGCGCTACTGGCTGGGTCCGCGCACCGACGAGCACGGGGCGAACGACCCGGGCGGCGTCGACCTGTACATCGGCGGCGTCGAGCACGCGGTGCTGCACCTGCTGTACTCGCGGTTCTGGCAGAAGGTGCTGTTCGACCTGGGCCACGTGTCCGGTGACGAGCCGTACCGGCGGCTGTTCAACCAGGGCTACATCGAGGCGTACGCCTACACCGACGCGCGCGGCGTGTACGTGCCCGCCGAGCAGGTGGAGGAGCGCGACGGCAAGTACTTCTTCGAGGGCGAAGAGGTCAAGCGCGAGTACGGCAAGATGGGCAAGAGCCTGAAGAACGTCGTGACGCCGGACGACATGTGCGACCGGTACGGCGCGGACACGTTCCGGCTGTACGAGATGTCGATGGGTCCGATGGACGTGTCGCGTCCGTGGGCGACCAAGGACGTCGTTGGCGCGCAACGGTTCTTGCAGCGCCTGTGGCGCAACCTGGTCGACGAGGAGACCGGCGGGCTGCGGGTCACCGACGAGGAGCCGACCGAGGAAGCGTTGCGGCTGCTGCACAAGACGGTCGCCGGCGTGCGCGAGGACTACGCGAACCTGCGCTACAACACGGCGGGCGCGAAGCTGATCGAGCTGAACAACCACGTGACCAAGCACCACCCGGGCGGGGCGCCGCGCGCGATCGCCGAGCCGCTGGTGCTGCTGCTGGCCCCGCTGTGCCCGCACGTGGCCGAGGAGCTGTGGTCGAAGCTGGGTCACGTCGAGTCGCTGGCGCACGGGCCGTTCCCGGTGGCCGACGAGAAGTACCTGGTGGAGGACACGGTCGAGTACCCGATCCAGGTCAACGGCAAGGTCAAGGCCCGCGTGGTGGTGCCCGCGTCGGCGGGTCAGGACGAGGTGAAGGCCGCCGCCCTGGCCGACCCGAAGGTGGCCGAGCTGGTCGGCGGCGGTGAGCCGCGCAAGGTGATCGTCGTGCCGGGTCGCCTGGTCAACGTGGTGCTGTAGCCGTAGAACCGCGAAAGGGCCGTCCTCCTGTTCGGAGGGCGGCCCTTTCGTCGTGGCGGGGTCAGTCGGTGAAGCCCATCTCGGCCAGGATCTGGGCGAGCATCGAGTCGAACATGGGTTCGGGGTTGCCGATGGCGAACGGGAACCGGCCGAAGACCTCCAGGGCCACGTGGCCGTAGAGGCGGACCCACGACTGGGTGATGTGGTAGACGGCGTTCAGCGGCAGCACCTCGGGGTCCACCGGCACGCCCTGGGCGGCGACGGTGTCGAGGAGGACCCGGCGGAAGACCTCCAGGTCGGCGTGCAGGCTCTCCGGCACGTCGGCGGGGGGCGGCGTGGGCGCCGGGTGGCTCGCGATGAGCCGGCCCGCGACCTCCAGGAAGATCCGGCCGAACTGGTCGCCGACCTGGTGGCGGTGGTCGGGTTCGCACACGCCGAGGGTGGCCTCGGTGCTCGCGAAGACCAGCGCGAACTCCTGCGGGTGGGCCAGCGCCCAGCGGCGGAAGCCGCGGCACACCGCGTAGACCTGGGCGGTGACGTCGTCGGGCGGGACGACCGCGAGGTCGGCGTCGAGGTCCGTGGCGAGGTCGGTGCAGATGTCGTCGGCGAGCCGGCGGAGCAGGTCTTCGCGCGAGTCGTAGTACCGGTAGAGGGCGGGCGCGGTGATGCCCAGTTCCCGGGCGATGGCACGAAGGGTGACAGCATCGCGACCATGCGACACCAACAGGTTACGTGCCTGCCGCCGGATGTCGCGCTCCGTCTCGGCTCGGAGCCGTTCGCGGCGCGTGGCCTCGGTCATATGTCACCCCATCGGGTTGTAAACGGTGTTCACCGGGCGTACGGTCGGGCGGAGATCTCAGTGAACGGTGTTTACGAAGTTCACGCCATTCACGCCACCGTAACGCATCAGCCTGGGAGGACGCTTTGTTCGCGAACTGGGGATCGCTGGCGTACCGCCGCCGATGGGTGGTGCTGATCGCGACGGTGGTGCTGGCCGTCGCGGGCGGCGTGTGGGGTCTCGGGGTGTTCGACAAGCTGAGCCAAGGCGGCTACGACGCCCCGAACAGCGAGTCCGCGCGGGCGAACCAGGTCGCGCAGGAGGCGTTCGGGCGCACCGGCGGCGACGTCGTCGTCGTGTACGACACGGTCGACCCGGCGCTGCTCCAGAAGATCGACGCCCAGCTGTCCGGGCTGCCCTCCGACGCCGTCCTCGCGGTCCAGGACCCGTACCCGTCGCCCCCGGCGGGCAAGTCGCTGGTCGCGATCACGCTGCGCGGCAGCGACTCCAACACCCACGTCAAGCAGTACGAGCAGATCAAGGACCAGCTGCACGTCGACGGCGTCAGCGAGGTGGTGGGCGGGTTCGTCCCGACCCAGAAGGCCATCAACGACATGTCGTCGTCGGACCTCGCCACCGCCGAGGCCGTGTCGCTGCCGATCGTGCTGCTCCTGCTCATCGTCATCTTCGGCGGACTGGTCGCCGCGTCCCTGCCGGTGCTGGTCGGCGGCCTGGCGATCATGGGGTCGCTGGGCGTCCTGCACGTCATCTCACTGGGCGCCGAGGTGAACTCGTTCGCGGTCAACGTCGCCAGCCTGCTCGGCCTGGGCATGGCGATCGACTACGGCCTGTTCATCGTGGGCCGGTTCCGCGAGGAGCTCGCCGCGGGACGCACCCCCGAACAGGCCGTGAAGCGGACCGTCATGTCGGCCGGGCGGACCGTGGTGTTCTCGGCGACGCTGCTGGTCATCGCGCTGTCCGGGCTGCTGCTGTTCCCGCACGGCTTCCTCAAGTCGCTCAGCTACGGCGGCATGTCCGCGGTCGCCATCGCGATGGTCGTGTCGCTGACCCTGCTGCCCGCTCTGCTGGGCGTCCTCGGGCACCGCGTGGACAAGCTGTCCATGCCGTGGCGCAAGAAGGGCGAGCCGTCGGAGCGGGGGTGGCGCAAGCTCGCCGGCGTGGTGATGAAGCGGCCGGTGCTGTTCGCCCTGCCGATCGTCGCGGTGCTGGTCGCGCTGGGCGCGCCGTTCCTGAACGTGACGTTCGGCCAGGTCACCGAGAAGGTGCTGCCCGAGGGCAACGCCGTGCGCGTGGCGGCCGAGTCGATCAACAACGACTTCCCCGGCCTGGCGTCGGGCAACATCAAGATCGTCATCACCGGCGACCCGTCCCCCGCCGACGTGCAGGCGTTCGCGACGCGGGTCGGCGACGTGCCCGGGGTCGGCGAGGCGAAGATCGCCGCCGAGCCGAAGAACGGCGTGTGGCTGGTCAACGCGGGCTTGGATCAGGACCAGCTGTCCGACCAGGCCAAGCAGGCGCTCAAGGACATCCGGGCGCTCGACGGACCCGGTGACGAGGTGCTGGTGGGCGGCAACACCGCCGTGGTGTCCGACAGCCTCGACGCCGTGCGGGCGGAGCTGCCGTGGATGGTGCTGATGCTGGTCGGCGCCACGTTCGTGCTGATGTTCCTGGCGTTCGGGTCGATCCTGCTGCCGATCAAGGCGGTCCTGGTCAGCACGTTGTCGCTGTCGGCGACGTTCGGCGTGCTGGTGTGGGTGTTCCAGGAGGGTCACGGCGCTTCGCTGCTGGGCGTCACGCCGGGGCCGTTGGAGTCGGGGATCGTCGTGCTGATGGCGGCGATGGTGTTCGGGCTGTCCACGGACTACGAGGTGTTCCTGATGTCCCGTATGGTCGAGGCGCGGGGGCGCGGCGCGTCGACCGAGGAGGCGGTGTCGACCGGTCTGGCCAAGACCGGCCGGGTGATCACGGCGGCGGCGCTGCTGCTGATCGTGGTGACCGGCGCGTTCGCGTTCTCGCAGATCGCGATGATGCGGTTCGTCGGCGTCGGCATGATCCTCGCGCTGGCGCTGGACGCGACCGTGGTCCGGATGCTGCTGGTGCCGGCCGTGCTCAAGCTGCTGGGCAACGCCGCGTGGTGGGCTCCGGGTCCGCTGCGGCGCATCCAGGAGCGGATGGCGATCCACGAGGAAGCGCCGCCGGTCGAGGACGAGCGGGTGCCCGCCCGGGTGTGAAAGCGCAGGAAGAGGCCCGTTGCGACGGGCCTCTTCCGCTTAGTGGGGTGCGCGGGCGGCGAGCTTGGCCGATGCCGGGTCCGCCGCGCCGAGCGCGCCGCGGGCCGCCAGCTGGCACAGGTCGAAGCTGGTGGACGCCAGCTTCGCGCCCACGCCGGCCAGCGCGGTGTGGTTCATGGACAGGCTCGTCACGCCCAGACCGGTGAGCACGCAGGCCAGCAGCGGGTCGGCGGCGGCCTCGCCGCACACGCCCACCGGCTTGCCCAGCGCGGTGCCGGCGTCGCCGACCAGCTTCACCAGGCGCAGCAGGGCGGGCTGCCACGGGTCGTTGAGCGCGGCCACCGCACCGACCTGGCGGTCGGCGGCGAAGGTGTACTGGGCCAGGTCGTTGGTGCCCAGCGAGACGAAGTCGACCACGGCCAGGATCTCCCGGGCGACCAGCGCGGCGGCCGGGACCTCGATCATCACGCCCGCCCGCTCGATGCCGGCCTTGCGGGCGCGCTCGACGAACCACGCGGCCTCGGCGGCCGTCGCGACCATCGGCGCCATCACCGAGACGTCGGCGCCGCTGTCCTTCGCGGCCAGGGCGATCGCCTCCAGCTGCCGGTCCAGCACCTCCGGGCGGTCGAACGCCACGCGCAGGCCGCGCACGCCCAGCGCCGGGTTCGGCTCCGGGTCGGGTTCGAGGAACGCGAGCGGCTTGTCCGCGCCGGCGTCCAGGGTGCGGACCACGACGGGCTTGCCGGCGAACGGCGCGAGCACGGCGGCGTAGGCCCCGCGCTGGTCCTCGACGCTGGGCTCCTGCGTGGAGGACAGGAAGCAGAACTCGGTGCGGAACAGGCCCACGCCCTCCGCGCCGGCGGCGGCAGCGGCGACCGCGTCGGCCGGGGAACCCACGTTGCCCAGGACCTTCACCCGGTAGCCGTCGCGCAGGACGCCGACACCGTTCCACTCGGCCTTGCCGGCGACGTGCGCGGCTCGGACCGTGCCGTCGGACGACTGCACCACGCCGGTGTCGCCGTCCACGAGCAGGGCCGGCGCGTCGGAGGCCAGGACGCCCCGGCACGCGACGACGGCCGGGATGCCCAGCGCGCGGGCCAGGATCGCGGTGTGCGAGGTGGGGCCGCCCTCCTCGGTGACCAGGGCGAGCACCTTCGCCGGGTCGAGGCCCGCGGTGTCGGCGGGGGCGAGGTCGCGCGCGACCAGGACGCTCGGCGAGGCCAGGTCCGGCACGCCGGGCGGTGCGACGCCGAGCAGTTCGGCGACCAGGCGGTCCCGGACGTCCTGCACGTCGCGGGCGCGTTCGGCCATGTAGCCGCCGGCGGCCTCGAGTGCGGTGATGAACCCGGCGGCGGCCTGGTGGACGGCGCGCGCGGCGGGCAGCGGCCCTTCGGCGACGAGCTTCTCCGCCTGGCCGAGCAGCGCCGGGTCGGCGGCCATCGCGGCGGTGGTCTCCAGGACGGCCTTCGCGTCCCCGGTCGCGCGCGCGGCGCGGGCCAGGAGCCGTTCGGCGACGGCGTC
Organism: Saccharothrix sp. CCNWYY140; assembly: GCF_037401995.1. Taxonomy (NCBI): domain Bacteria; kingdom Bacillati; phylum Actinomycetota; class Actinomycetes; order Pseudonocardiales; family Pseudonocardiaceae; genus Saccharothrix; species Saccharothrix sp. CCNWYY140. The sequence continues at coordinate 41,354 of NZ_JBBEGC010000003.1, read as the reverse complement.
CGCGGCCGGCCGGATCCGCGCGGCCTCCGCGCTCACGTCCGAGGGCACGGGCTCGGCCGGTGGCTCGCCGAGGGGCTCGGCCACCCGCACCACGGGCCCGGAGGCCCGACCGGAACTCACACCGACACCGCTCAGGCGCGCGCTCGACATGGTCTAGACCATACCCTTCGAGTAGGAGGACGTGAACCACACAACGCCACTACCGGCCAGTCCGCTACCGCAGGAAACGGAGTCTTAACCGGTCGCGCGAGCACTTCACGCCGCCCCGGGCCGCGCCGGCGCCGCGACAGCCGTTCAGAGCAGCCCCCGACTTCCATCCTTCCAGGGGGGTACGACAGAGCGGCTCGTCGCGCGGGGTGGAGAAGTTGGGGATGGCGGGCGGCGAGATGTGCGGCGAGGTCGGTCATGTGGCTGTGGGAGCCGGGCGACCCCACGGCGGGCGACCTCATGGCGGGCGACCTCATGGCGGGCGATCCCACGGCGGGCGATCCCACGGCGGGCGGCCCCGAGGCGGGGCGGGCGGGTAGGGCCGGCGACCCCACGGCGGGGCAGCGCCGTGGGGTCGCGGGTGCGCCGGGTTGGTCCGCGGCGGGAGGTGGGCGCGGAGGACTCGGCGCGGGGTCGTCCTGCCGGTGGGGGTTGGCCGGCCGGACGAGCGTGGGTGTCGTACCCCTGTGGGAGGCTGGAAGTCGGGGGCTGCCTAGAACGGCACGCCGCAGCGGAGCAGCACGTTCGCGTACGGCGTGGCCTCGCCGGTTCGCACGACCAGGCGGGCTCGGGCCGTTCTCGCCTTCAGGTCCTCGTGGCTGATCCGGTCGATCAGCGGCAGCCGCCGGGCCAGCGCCTGCGCGCAGGTCGGGTTGCGGTCGTCCAGTTCCTCGGCGACCACCGCGCGCTCGACCACCAGTTCCGCCAGCAGGCCGTCCAGGACCTGGAGGAAGCTCGGCACCCCGAACGTGAAGGCCAGGTCCACGACGACCGGGCCGCCCGGCGGGATGGGCAGGCCGCAGTCCGCGACCACCACCTCGTCGGTGTGGCCCAGGCGGGACAGCTCGGCGTTCAGCGTCGCGTGCAGGATGCCCGTCCGCTTCACGCGAGCACCTCGTCCGGTGTCGGGTACGACGGTTGCGCGCCCGCGCGCGTCACGGACGTCGCCGCCACCCGCGCGGCGTACCGCGCGGCGGCTACCAGGTCGTCACCGGAGGACAGCCGGTAGGCCAGTGCGCCGGCGAAAGCGTCACCGGCGCCGGTGGTGTCCACCGGGTCGACCGCGGGCGCGGGCACCTCGACCACGCCGTCGGCGGTGACGACCGCAGCACCCCGTCCGCCCAGGGTGACCACGGCCGACTTCGGTCCCAGCGACAGCAGCCCGGAGAACGAGTCGGCCAGGGACAGGGCCTCGTGCTCGTTCACGATCAGCGGGTCGAGCAGGGCCAGCGCCTCGGCTGCAACCGGTGCCACCGGGGACAGGTTGAGCACGCACCGCACCCCGTGCGCCGCGGCGACCTTGAGCCCGTGCTCCACAGTGGACAGCGGCACTTCCAGGGAGCACACCAGCACCGAGACGCCGTCCCAGTCCAGCGAGTCCACATCGGACGGTGACACGTCCGAGTTCGCACCGGGCGCCACGACGATGGAGTTCTCCCCGTCCGGCGTCACGGTGATGTACGCGATGCCGGTCGGCCGGTCCGAGGTGCGCACGAGACCCGTGCGCACCCCGGCCGACGCCAGCGATTCCCGCAGCAGCGAGCCGTACTGGTCCGCGCCCACCGCGCCCACCAGCGCGACGTCGCACCCGAGCCGCCCGGCGGCGACGGCCGTGTTGGCGCCCTTGCCGCCCGGCATCACCACCGTGTTGCCGCCCAGGACCGTCTCCCCGCCGCCCGGACGGCGCTCCACCGCCACGACGAGGTCCGCGTTGGCCGAGCCCAGCACCAGTACGCCCACTGCGCCACTCACTTCTTGAACTCGGCGACGTTCTTCTTGGTCACGACCTTCACCTCGACGTCGACGACCTCCTGGACCGCCTCGCCGCGCGCCGCCTTGACCGCCTGCTCGACGGCCTTGCGCCCGAGCACGTCGGGCTGCTGCGCGATGGTCGCGGCCATCGTGCCGTCCTCGACCGCCTTCAGGCCGTCCGGCGTGCCGTCGAACCCGACCACGGCGACGTCCTTGCCCGCCCGGTCGCCCAGCGCCTTGATGGCGCCCAGCGCCATCTCGTCGTTGTCCGCGAACACGCCCTTGATGCCGGGGTTGGCCTGGAGCAGGTTCGTCATCACGTCCAGGCCCTTGGCGCGGTTGAAGTCCGCGGGCTGGCTCGCCACGACCTTGATGCCACCGGAGTTCAGGCCCTGCTCGAAGCCCTGGCCGCGGTCGCGGGCGGCCGACGCGCCCGGGATGCCCTGGAGGTGCACGACCTCGCCGCTGACCGCGCGGCCCAGTTCGATCGCCGCCAGCGTGCCGCCCTGGACGTTGTCCGACGCGACCTCGGAGACGACCTTGCCCTGGTCCACCGAGCGGTCCACGGCGATCAGCGGGATGTTCGCGTTCTCGGCGGCCTTGGCGGCGGGCGCGGCCTGCTTGGAGTCGACCGGGTTGATGATGATCGCTTTGACGCCCTGGGTGGTGAACGTCTGCACCTGGTTGACCTGGTTGGTGGCGTCGTTCTGCGCGTCCACCACGGTCAGCTTCACGCCCAGCTCGGCGGCGGCCTTCTCGGCGCCGTCCTTGAGGGCCACGAAGTAGGGGTTGTCCAGGGTGGAGATCGCCAGGCCGACGGTGATCTCGCCACCGCCACCTGCCGACGCCCCCGAACCGCACGCGGTCAGCGCCGCCAGGGCGACGGCCGACAGCGCGGCCACACCGCGGAACTTCATCTTCGTCATTCCTTTCATCGGGTACGGCGGCGAAGCGTGTCGAGCAGGACGGCCAGCGCGATCACCGCGCCGATCACCACCTGCTGCCAGAACGGGGACACCTGCAACTGGTTGAGGCCGTTGCGCAGCACGGCCAGCACGAGCGCGCCGACCAGCGTGCCGGTGGCGCGGCCGACGCCGCCGGACAGCGACGCGCCGCCGATCACCACGGCCGCGATCGCGTCCAGCTCGTAGCCCACGGCGGCCTGCGGGCCGGCGGAGGACAGCCGACCGGCGAGCAGCATGCCCGCGACGGCCGCGAACAAGCCGGACAGCGCGTAGACGACGAGCTTCTGCCGGCGCACGTCGATGCCGGACAGGCGCGCGGCCTCCTCGTTGCCGCCGATGGCGTACATCGCGCGGCCGGAGTACGTGCGGGACAGCACGAACCCGGTGACGCCGAAGAACACCAGCATCACCAGCAGCGGCACCGGCAGGTACGGGGTGAGGTTCGACCCGAGCGAGGTGACGACGTCGGGCGTGGTGGTCGGGCTGCCCTGCGACACCACCAGCGTCAGACCGCGGGCGACGCTGAGCATGGCCAGCGTCGCGATGAACGCGGGCAGCTTCCCGTAGGACACCAGCGCCCCGTTGACCAGGCCCGCGACCACGCCGGTGGCCAGGCCGAGCAGCAGCGCGACCGGTCCGGGCAGCCCCGCCTCGGCCGACGACCACGCGCCGACCATCGCCGACAGCGCCGCGACGCTGCCCACCGACAGGTCGATGCCGCCGGACACGATGACGAACGTCGACCCGAACGCGAGCACCGCCACCACGGCCGCCTGCACGCCCACGTTGAGCAGGTTCTGGGTGGTCAGGAACGACGGCGCGAGCAGCGACAACGCCACCACCAGCACCAGCAGTCCCGCGAGCGCGCCGTTGTCGGACAGCACCTTGAAGTTCTTGCGACTGGCCACCGTTGTCATGCCGGGAACTCCTGAACCGCCAACGCCATCACCTTGTCCTGGGTCGTGCCGGCGGGCAGCTCGCCCGCGACTCGGCCGTGCGCCATCACGACCACCCGGTCGCTCATCCCGATCACCTCGGGCAGGTCGGAGGACACCAGCACGACCGCGCGCCCGGCCGCCGTCATCCGGTTGACCAGCTCGTAGATCTCGACCTTCGCGCCGACGTCCACGCCGCGGGTCGGCTCGTCCAGCACCAGCACGCGCGGGTCGGCCAGCAGCCACTTGCCGATGACGACCTTCTGCTGGTTGCCGCCGGACAGCTCGCGCACCTGCTGCCCCAGCCCGGAGGTTTTGACCCGCAACGACTTCGCCATCTCGGCGGCGCTGCTCCGCTGGGCCGCGCGGTCGACCAGGCCGGCCTTGGTGCTGGACTTCAGCGTGACCAGGCCGAGGTTGTCGCCGACGGTCGAGGTGAGCACCAGGCCCTGGCCCTTGCGGTCCTCGGGGACCAGGCCGAGCCCGGCCCGCACCGCGGCCTGCACGTCGTGCGCGGGAACCTTGCGGCCGGCGACCTCGACGGTCCCGGAGTCGTACGGGTCCACGCCGAACGCCGCCCGCACCACCTCGGTGCGACCCGCCCCGACCAGGCCCGCGACCCCGACGACCTCGCCCGCGCGGACGTGGAAGGAGACGTCGTGGAACGCGCCGCGCCGGGTCAGGCCCTCGACCTTGAACAGCACCTCGCCGAGTGCCGTGCGGCGGCGCGGGTACTGCTCGTCGATGGTGCGGCCGACCATCAGCTCGATCATGTGCTCGACGGTGGCCGTGCCCGGGAGGGTGCCGACGCTGCGGCCGTCGCGCAGGACCGTGATCCGGTCGGCGACGCGGCGGATCTCGTCGAGGTGGTGGGTGATGAAGACCAGGCCCACGCCTTGCGCGCGCAGCTCGGACATGATGGCGAGCAGCCGGTCGGTCTCGGTGTCGGTGAGCACGGCGGTCGGCTCGTCCAGGACCAGGAGCTGGGCGTTCAGGCTCAACGCGCGGGCGATCTCGACCATCTGCTGCCCGGCGATGCCCAGGTTCCGCACGGGTGTCGTGGGGTCGACGTCCAGGCCGACGCGGTCCAGGAGCGCTTTGGCGTCCTGTCGCATTCGCGCTTTGTCGACAATCCCGAAGCGGCGCGGCGGGCGGCCCAGGAACAGATTCTCGGCGACCGACAGCTGCGGGACCAGGGTCAGCTCCTGGTGGATCACGGCCAGGCTGCCGTGCCGCTCGACCGTGCCGGTGTCCGGTTGGTGCACCCCGGCGAGCACCTTGACCAGCGTGGACTTGCCCGCGCCGTTCTCGCCGAGCAGGACGTGCACCTCGCCGGGGCGGACGTCGAAGTCCACGCCGTCCAGCGCGCGCACGCCGGTGAAGCTCTTGCCGATGTCCCGCGCCTCAAGCAGCACCGGTCGCCTCCCCGCAGGAACCCCGCACGACCAGCCGTGCGGTGAGCTGGACGTCGGCCGGCTGCTCGCCCGCGACCAGCGCCAACAGGCTGCGGGCGGCGGCGTGGCCCATCTCGACGGTGGGCTGGGCGATGACCGTGATCGGCGGGTCCAGCAGCGGGAACCACGGCTGGTCGTCGTAGACGGCCAGGCTCACGTCGGCCGGCACGGTCAGGCCCCGGCGGCGGAGCTCTTCGAGCGCGCCCAGGCCCATCAGGTTGTCCATCGCGACCAGCGCGGTCGGCCGGTCCGGCGCGTCGAGCAACTCGGCCGCCGCCCGCGCGCCGCTCTCCCGGCGGAAGTCCCCGTGCACGACCCGCAGGGCCAGGCCACCGCGCGCGAACTGCTCCAGGCGCTCGCGGCCGGTGCTCGTGTCGGCCGGCCCGGCGATCACGCCGACGGTCCGGTGCCCGGCGGCCTTCAGGGCTTCGGCCAGGTCCGCGAGCGCTTGCGCGCCGTCCGCGCGGACCACCGGGCAGGTCGCGTCCGGCACCGTTCGGTCAAGCAGCACCAGCGGAACCCCGCGCTCTTCGACCTCCGCGAGCCAGGACGGGTCGTCGGTCGCCGGGCACACCAGCAGACCGTCGACGCGGCGGTCGAGCAGCGTGCGGACGTAGGTGAGGAGCTGGTCGGCGGACTCGTCGGCGTTGGCGACGATCACGCAATAGCCGTGCGCGCGGGCCTCTTCTTCGACGGCGCGCGCGATCTCGGCGAAGAACGGGTTGACCAGGTCGCTGATCACCAGGCCGAGGGTCTTGGTCGAGGTGGTGCGCAACGAGCGGGCCAGCGCGTTGGGGCGGTAGCCGAGCTCTTCGACAGCGGCGAGGACGCGGGTGCGGGTCTCGGGCGTCGGGGCGGCGTGCCCGTTGAGGACGCGGGAGACGGTCGCGGTCGAGACCCCGGCGTGCTGCGCGACGTCCTTGATCGTGGTCACGCTGTGCACCCCCTCGGTCACGTGGTATCGATTACAGGGGTGCAGTTAATCGGTTACACGGGGGTCGCTGTCAAGTTTCACGATTCAGGCTCCGTGACCGGTTCGGTATGTCGGAGTGAGTAGAGGTACGGATCCGGATACGCGGGATCGGCGCGACCCTGGTCACATGACTGGACAGGACCCCCTCATACGGCTGGCGGACGAACTCGGCCACCTCGGCCGCCGCCTGGAAGCAGTAGGCGCAGAACTCCGAACCGCCACCCTCACCACTGCCGCGCCTGCTACTCCCACCGCCGCCACGCCCGCCGATGTCGTACCCCGGTGGGAAGATGGAGACGGGGGCCGGAGGCCACACCCCGCCGAACAAACCCCCACCGCCGCGCCTGCCCACACCCCCGCGCCCACCGACCACTCCACCGGCGCGCCCACCGAACCCGCTGCGCCTGCGGACCGCACCGCCAGCGCCGCGCCGACCGACCCCGCCGCGCCCACCGAACCTGCCGCGCCCACTGCCGCTGCGCTTACCGCGCCGGCCGCAGTCGCCGCCGCAGCCGCGTCCCCGCCGACCGCACCCCGAACTGCCGCGTCCGCGCCGACCGCGTCCGCGCCGACCGCGTCCGCGCCGACCGCGTCCGCGCCGACCGCGTCCGCGCCGACCACGTCTGCCCAGGCCGCGCAGGCCGAGGCCGCAGCCGCCCCGCCGACCGGACCTGGTCAGCCCGCTCAACCAGGAGCCGACTGGATCCAAGCGCGGGCCGCCTCCTCCGCCCCGCCCCCGCGCTGGACCGGCTGGAGCGCGCCCCTGGAGCCGCTCCCGCCGATGCCCACCCCGGGCTTCGCCGCGCCGACCGCTCCCGGGTCCGCCGCGCCTGGGTCGCCCGCGTCGGCCGCGTCCGGGTCCGCCGTGCGGCAGGCGTCCGAGTTCACCCCGCCGGCCGCGCCCGGGTTCGCCGCGCCGACCGCGCCGTGGGGTGGGCAGCCGCACCTGCCGCCCGCGCCGCACCTGCCGCACATGCCGCCGACACCGCCCGTGCCGCCGCGTCCCTCCCTCTTCGACCGGCTCAGCCAGCCCGGCGCCGGCAGCAAGCTGCTCGCCTGGGTCGGTGGTGCGGTCACGTTGCTGGGTGTGGTTCTGCTGCTCGTCCTCGCCGTCCAGCGCGGCTACCTCGGCCCCGTCCCCCGCGTGGTCGGTGGTGCGCTGCTCGGCGCGGTTCTGGTCGCGATCGCCCTTCGCCTGTACCGCACCGAGACCTCCCGCACGGGTGCGTTCGCCGTCGCGGCCACCGGGTTCGCGGTCCTCTACCTGGACGTCGTCGCCGCCACCTCCCTCTACGAGTACCTCCCCGAAGGCGGCGGCCTGGTCGTCGGGCTGCTGATCGCCGCCGGTGGTCTGCTGTTGGCGATGCGCTGGGACTCGGCGCTGTTCGCGGCGGGCGTGGTGGGTGCCTGTGCGGTGTGCGCGCCGGTCCTGACCGATGGCTTCACCCCGCTGCTCGTCGGCTTCCTGCTGGTCCTGAAGATCGCCGCGAGCCCGGTGCACCTGCGCAAGGACTGGCCGTCGGTGGCGGTCACCGCCGGTGTCCCGCCGCTCCTGGCGACCCTCCTGGTCATCGGCCACACCCGGGACGCCCGCACGCTCGCCGGCCTCGCCCTGCTCGCCGCGCTGGTCGGCGTGGCCGCCGCCGTCGTCACGGTCCGGGTCCGGCCGGGCGACGTCACCGCGGTCGGTCTCGCCGTGGGCTCGCCGCTGCCCGCTCTGCTGACCACGGTCGTGCTGGACAAGTCCTGGGGTGCCGGGCTCGCGGGCGCTATCGCGGTGGTCATGCTCGGGTTGTGGGTGGTCGGGCGGCGGTCGTTGCCGTCCGGGTTCACCGCCGGGGTCGGCGCGGTCGGGGTGTTGGCGCTGTTCGTGTCGACCACCCTGGCCCTGGACGGCAGTGTCCGCGCGGGGGTCGTGCTCGGCGAGGCGTTGGTGCTGGCGGTGCTGGCCGAACGGCTGCGGTCGCGCGGGTCGCTGCTCGGCTCGACCGTGTTCGCCGGCATCGGCCTGATGATGACGCTCGCCGCCGCCCTCCCGCTCGACCTCCTGCTGGAGCCGCCGTGGCGGACGGGCACGCGGGGCGAGCTGGTGACCGGCCTCCTCGCGGCCCTGGTGCTGGCGCTGACCGCGATCGCCCTGCCGCGCGCGGCGGTGCGGCTGGGCGTCCTGGACCGGCACCCGCTGCCGTGGGTGCTGATCGGGCTGGTCGTGCTGTACGCGACGGCGGGTGTGGTGCTGTGCTCGGCGCTGCTCGTGTCGCGGACCGAGGCCGGGTTCCTGTTCGGCCACTCGGTCGTGACGGTCTCCTGGACGCTGGCCGCCCTGGTGCTGCTGGTGCGGGGCATCGACGTGCGGTCGCTGCGGGTCGCCGGGCTGGTCCTGGTCGGCTCGGCGGTGGCCAAGCTGCTGCTGTTCGACCTGGCCGCGCTGGACGGCGTCGCCCGCGTCCTTGCGTTCATCGGCGCAGGCCTGGTGCTCCTGACGGCGGGCACGCGCTACGCCAAGTTGGTGGCGGCGAGACGAATTTCCGCGAATTAGGTCGGGTCGGGATCCAAAACGCGGCGCCGTGCGTCAACCTGGTGTAGTTGTACGTCGTCGGGGAACGACCACCGGTGCAACGCACCGGCAGGGGCCCGGCGTCGGTCGTTTCGCCCCCCGAGCGACCGACGCCGGGCACACCCCCGCCGGCGGCGTGAGGTTCACTCGCTCCGGCAAAGAAATCACTCGTCGGTAGGACTGGAGTGGATCGGCGCGGCCGGCAGGTGCTCCCATTCGCGCATGGTCCGACGACGAGCCGCCCTCCTCTGCGCGGCGCTGCTCGTCGGCACCGCGCTCGTCCCGGCCTTCGGCGAGCCGCCGCAGCCGACCGTGATCACCGCCGCCGGGACCCGGGCCCCGCTCGCCTACGTCGTGGCCCGGCAGGGCCAGGTGCAGGTCCTGGACTCCGTCGACGGCCACCTCCGCGCCGAGGTCGACACCGGTGCGTGGACCACCGGGGCCGCGGTCGCCCCGGACGGCAGCCGCGTCTACGTCGTCAACGGCTACTCGGGCGTCATCACGGCCGTCGACCCGGTGGTCGGCGAGATCACCGGCCGCATCCACACCGGCGTGCAACTGGCCCGCGCCGCGTTGCACCCCAACGGCGAGCGCCTGTACGTGACCGGCAGCGACGTCGTGGCCGTGGTCGACACGCGGCAGTTCCACCTCGTCGCCGCCGTCCGCGTGGGGCGACAGCCACAGGGCGTCGCGGTCGCGCCCAACGGCGACCTGGTCTTCGTCGCCAACTCCCAGGACGGCACGGTCACCGTGGTGGACACCAAGTCGTCGTCCCCGGTGGCCACGGTCGCCGTCGGCGGGCTGCCGCAGAACGTCGCCGTCAGTCCGGACGGGAGCGCGGTCTACGTCAGCTCGCTGGAGGTGACCGACCGCAGCGGCACGGTGAGCCTGATCGACCCGCAAACCAACCGGGTCCGCTGGAAGCAGAAGGTCGGTCGGGGCGCGGGCAGCGTGGCCGTCACCCCGGACGGCGAGCGCGTGTACGTGGCGCTGGACGGCGAGGTCGCCGTGCTGGACACCACGACCTACCAGGTCACCCGCGTGCGCCAGGACGCGCGCAGCCTGGCCATCCCGCCCGGGGACCGCCGCGTCTTCCTGGCGTGCGGCAAGACCACCACCGTGCTGGACAGCGCGGACAACGCGGTGCTGACGACCTTCCACCACAGCGCCCTGGACAGCACCCCGCTGCACGACAACGGCCGAGGCTTCGAGGCCACCACGATCGCCTTCGCCGGCCAACGCTGAAGCCACCAAACGCCGAAGCCACCGACCGCCGAAGCCGCCTCAACCCCGAGCCGCGTCCAACACGGCCCTGATCAGCGGGTGGTCCTCGCTGCCCTTGCGAACTGCCGCGAAAACCCGGCGCAGCGGCGCAGTCCCCGTGACCGGGATGCCGCGCAACGCGTGCCGCGGCACCAGAGCCACACCCGCACCCGCTCGCACCAACGCTCCGACGGCGCTGAAGTCGTCGGACGTGTGCACGATCCGCGGCGCGAACCCGGCATCACCGCAGGCCAGTTCCACCACGTCCCGGACCGGGTTGCCGGGCAGCGTCGCCACCCAGTCGTCCTCCGCCAGGTCCCGCAGGTCCACCTCAGCCCGCCCTGCCAACCGGTGGTCGGCGGGCAGGACCACGTCGAACGGCTCGGTGTACAGCGGGAACCGGGTCAGCCTGCCGTCGTCGCGGCGCGGCCGGTACTCCTCGGTGATCGCCAGGTCGATCTCGCCGTCCAGCAGCAGCGGCACGCTCGCGTGCCCCTCCACGTCCCGCACCCGCACCACCACCCCCGGCGCGGACACCCGCAGCCGAGCCAGCGCCGGCGCCACGACCTGCGTGATCGCCGACGCGAAGCTGCCCACCTCGACCCGGCCGGCGGTGCCCGACGACAGGCCCGCCAGCGTCGCCTGCGCGCGCTCCAACTCGGCGGCGACGGCGTTCGCGTGCCGCACCAGCAGCTCGCCGGCCGACGTCAGCGACACCCGCCGCCCACGCCGGCGCAGCAGCTCCTGACCCACCTCGGACTCCAGGGCCGCGAGCTGCTGCGACACGGCGGACGGCGTCAGGTGCAGTGCTTGCGCCGCCGCCGTCACGGTGCTGTGGTCGGCCAGCGCGCGCAGCACGCGCAGCCGTCGGGGATCGATCACCGGCTCATTGTCAGCCGCGCATCGCCTCGCGCGCGGCCACGAAGGCGTCCACCGCCCGGTTCACGTCGTCGGTCGAGTGCGCGGCCGACATCTGGGTGCGGATGCGGGCCTTGCCGTGCGGCACCACCGGGTAGGAGAAGCCGATCACGTAGATGCCCTGCTCCAGCAGCAGGTCCGCCATCCGGGACGCCTCCGCCGCGTCGCCGATCATCACCGGGATGATCGGGTGCTCGCCGGGCAGCAGGTCGAAGCCCGCCTCGGTCATCCGGGCCCGGAACAGCGCGGTGTTCGCGCGCAGCCGGTCCAGCAGCTCGCCGGACGAGCTGAGCAGGTCCAGCGCGGCGATCGCGGCGGCGGTGATCGACGGCGCCAGCGAGTTGGAGAACAGGTACGGCCGGGACCGCTGCCGCAGCATCTCCACGATCTCCGCGCGCCCGGACGTGTAGCCGCCGCTCGCGCCGCCCAGCGCCTTGCCGAGCGTGCCGGTGACGATGTCCACCCGGTCCTGCACGCCGAACAGCTCCGGCGTGCCGCGCCCGGTCGGGCCGGTGAAGCCCACAGCGTGGGAATCGTCGACCATGACCAGGGCGTCGTACCGTTCGGCCAGGTCGCAGATCTCGTCCAGCGGCGCGAGGTAGCCGTCCATCGAGAACACGCCGTCGGTGGCGATGAGCCGGTAGCGGGCGTCCGCGGAGTCCTTGAGCTGACGCTCCAGGTCGTCCATGTCGCGGTTCTTGTAGCGGAAGCGGCGGGCCTTGGACAGCCGGACGCCGTCGATGATCGACGCGTGGTTCAGCTCGTCGGAGATGATCGCGTCCTCCGCGCCGAGCAGCGTCTCGAACAGGCCGCCGTTGGCGTCGAAGCACGAGCTGTAGAGGATGGTGTCCTCGGTGCCGAGGAACTCCGACAGCCGCTTCTCCAGCTCCTTGTGCGGCTCCTGGGTGCCGCAGATGAACCGCACGGACGCCATGCCGAAACCCCACCGGTCCAGCGCGTCCTTGGCGGCCTGCACCAGCTGCGGGTGGTCGGCCAGGCCCAGGTAGTTGTTGGCGCAGAAGTTCAGCACCTCGTCGCCCGCGCCCACCCGGACGGCGGCGTTCTGCGGTGTCCCGATCACCCGTTCCGCTTTGTACAGGCCCGCCGCGCGGATCTCGTCGAGGCCGGAACGCAGGTCGTCGCGCATCGCGCCGTACATCAGTGGGCTCCCGTCCAGTCGAGGATGACCTTGCCGCACTTGCCCTCGCGGGCGGTGGCGAAGGCCTCGGCGTGCTCGGTGTAGTCGAACCGGTGGGTGATCACCGGGGTGAGGTCGAGGCCGCGCTGGAGGAGCACGGACATCGAGTACCAGGTCTCGAACATCTCGCGGCCGTAGATGCCCTTGATGTGCAGCATCTTCAGCACGACGCTGCTCCAGTCCACGGCGAACTCCTCGGCGGGCAGGCCGAGCATCGCGATCCGGCCGCCGTGCGCCATGTTGCCGATCATGTCCTGGAGGGCGACCGGCTTGCCGGACATCTCCATGCCGACGTCGAAGCCCTCGGTCATGCCCAGTTCGGCCTGGGCGTCGGCGATGGACCGCTTGGTCACGTCCAGCGCCAGGTCCACGCCGACCTTGCGGGCGATGTCCAGCCGGTGCTCGCTGACGTCGGTGATGACGACGTTGCGCGCGCCCGCGTGCTTGGCCACGGCCGCCGCCATGATGCCGATCGGGCCGGCGCCGGTGATCAGCACGTCCTCGCCGATGACCGGGAAGGACAGCGCGGTGTGCACGGCGTTGCCGAACGGGTCGAAGATCGCCGCCACGTCCAGGTCGACGGGGGCGCGGTGGACCCAGGCGTTCTGCTCGGGCAGCACCACGTACTGGGCGAAGGCGCCGTCGCTGTGCACGCCGAGGCCGCGGGTGTGGGCGCACAGGTGGCGGCGGCCGGCCTTGCAGTTGCGGCACGTGCCGCACACCAGGTGGCCCTCGCCGCTGACCACGTCGCCGACCTCGACCCCGGTGACGGCCGGGCCGATCTCGACGACCTCGCCGACGAACTCGTGGCCCAGGACCAGCGGCGCGTGGATGTTGTGGGCGGCCCACTCGTCCCACGAGTCGATGTGCAGGTCGGTGCCGCAGATGCCGGTGCGCAGGACGCGGACGACCACGTCGTTCGAGCCCGGGGTCGGGTCGGGGACGTCGACCAGCGACAGTCCCGGCCCGGCGGTCGCCTTGACCAGTGCCTTCATGCCGGCAGTGTGCTCCCGTCGCGCTTGTGCAGTCCATCAGGACTTTCTGAACTCGCTTGTAAGCTCCGCTTCACTGGTGATGTTGTGCGCCATGCCGCCGAACACCAGCCCGTGGAACGGCCACACCAGCCACCAGTAGAGGTGCCCGGCGAGGCCGCGCGGCACGAACACCGCGCGCTGGCGGTAAGTGGACCCGCCCCCGTCCGCCGCCGCCACCCGGAGCTCCAACCACGCCAACCCGGGCACCCGCATCTCCGCCCGCAACCGCAGCAGCCGGCCGCGCTCGACCTCCTCGACCCGCCACCAGTCCAGCGCCTCGCCCACGTGCACCCGCTCCGGGTCCCGCCGCCCGCGCCGCAACCCGACCCCGCCGACCAGCCGGTCCAGCCACCCCCGCACCGCCCAGGCCAGCGGGAACGAGTACCAGCCGTGCTCGCCGCCGATGCCCTCCACCACCGCCCACAGCCGCTCCGGGGAGGCCTTGGTGCGCTGCTCGCGGACGTCCACGTAGGAGGAGCCGCCCGACCAGTCCGGGTCGCTGGGCAGCGGGTCCGAGGGCGCGCCCGGGGTGGCCGCGCCCGACCATCGGGTCTCCACCCGGCCGTCCCGGACGCGGGTGAGGGCCAACCGAACGGCCTGGTCGTAGCCGGTGGTCGGGCCGGGGACCAGGGCTTCGATGTCGTGCTCCCGGCACACCACCTCGTGGACCAGCGACTCGATCAGCGGCGCGGCGATCGAGCGGGGCACGGGGGTCACCAGGTTCACCCAGTGGGCGGACAGCTTCGGGGTGAGGACGGGCACCGGCAGCACCCGCCGCGGGCGCAACCCGGCGACCCGCGCGTACCGCAGCATCATGTCCAGGTAGGTGAGGACGTCCGGGCCACCGATGTCGAAGGTCCGGTTGACGCCTTCGGGCAGGTCGGCGCACGCGACCAGGTAGCGCAGGACGTCCCGGACGGCGATCGGCTGGACGCGGTTGTGCACCCAGCGGGGCGTCACCATCACCGGCAGGCGCTCGGTCAGGTAGCGCAACATCTCGAAACTGGCCGACCCGGACCCGATCACGACGGCCGCTTGGAGCACCACCGCCGGCACCCCCGACTGGAGGAACACCTCGCCGACCTCTGTGCGGGAGGCCAAGTGCGGCGAGAGGTCGGCGCCCGGCGGGTGCAGCCCACCGAGGTAGACGATCCGCCGCACCCGCGCGGCCTCGGCGGCCCGCGCGGTGTTCTCGGCGGCCCTGCGGTCGGCGTCGCTGAAGTCGGGGTCGTGCAGCGAGTGGACCAGGTAGTAGAGGACGTCAACGCCCTCGACGGCCTCGGCGAGGTCCTGGAGCACGTCCCCGCGCACCACCTCGACCCGGTCCACCCAGGGCACGTCCCGCAACTTCCCCGGCTCCCGCACCAGGCACCGGACTTCATGCCCCTGGTCGAGCAACCGCGGCACGAGCCGCCCACCGAGGTACCCGGTCGCACCGGTGACCAGACAACGCATACCCCGATCCTGGGCGGCCCGCCCCCGGCTCGCACGACGAGGAACCCAGATCAGGAAGGCGGAGGCCGATACTGCTCGAGGCGGTCCGGGAGGCTGCGGCGAGCCGGCCGATCGCCGCCAGGGTCGTGGAGGAAGCGGAGGGACAGGCCGAGGACATCGTCACCGCGGCCGGATCGAGGTGGTGTCCCACAGCGCGGAAGCCCGCACGACGTGAGCTGCTCGCGATGGGCGCGCCCGCTGCGCTCGATGCGCCGGTGACACCGCCAGCGGTCGAGGAGTGAGCTCGTCGGGGTGGGCCGACGTGGGCCACCCCGACGAGGGGTCAGGCGCTGCGGAGCCAGTTCTTCTTGCGTTTGACCTCCACCGAGCCCGCGGTCACGTGGCCGCGCAGGATGAAGTGGGGGTGGCCGCCGGTGCCGCCGACCTTGTCCTTCAGGGAGCTCGCCGCCAGGTCGACCGCGTCCGTGTTCACCGTCGCGCCCTCCGGCACGACCAGCTTCACCGACCCGGCCAGCACGTCCAGTTCCACGTCCACCACGGCGTGCGCGATGGACGCCTCCCGGAAGTCCAGTTCGGTCGACCCCATCCGGTTGCGCACCACCACGGTCCGGGGCACCGTCCACGCGCCCTTGCGGCGGATCGTGGACATGGTCGACTTCAGTTCCAGCGGGTCGACCGCCGCCGCCACCAGGACCTGGTCGTTGTGCACGACCCCCGGCAGGTCCATCAGCACCGTGTTGAGCTGTTCGCGGGTCTTGGCGGCCAGGGCCGTGTCGGCCCGTTCGGTGAACTCGTCCAGGTCGATCAGGCCGCGCCCGATCGCCTTCTGGAGGACCCCCACCACGTGTTCCCTCTCGGCGTCGGACACCCGCCACTGCCTCGGATCTGTCATGTCCCCTCCGGCTCGACGTCCAGGCCGTGCTCGATCGCGTACCGGGCCAGCTCGACCCGGTTGTGCAGTTGGAGCTTCCGCAGCGTCGACTGCACGTGGTTCTCCACGGTGCGGTGCGAGATGACCAGGCGGTTGGCGATCTGGCGGGCGGTCAGGCCCTTCGCCACCAGCCTCAGCACCTCGGTCTCGCGGTCGGTGAGCTGCGGTTTGTCCTCGTCCGGGGTCGCGGCCATGCGGCGGTACTCGCCCAGCACCAAGCCCGCCAGGCCCGCGGTGAACACGGCGTCGCCGGCGGCGGTGCGGTTGACCGCCTCCACCAGCTCCTCCGCGGACGCCGACTTCACCAGGTAGCCCGACGCGCCCGCCTTCACCGCCTCCAGCACGTCGTCGTGCTCGCCGCTGGCCGACAGCACCAGGACCCGCGTCCCGGTCAGCGACCCGGTGATCACCGTCGTCGCCTCCACCCCGGTCGACTCGCCCAGGTTGAGGTCCATCAGCACAACGTCGGGCCGCACGGCGCGGGCGATGCGCACCGCCGACGCCGCGTCGCCCGCGGTGGCGACCACGTCGAACCCGCGTTCGGCGAGGTCGCGCGCGACCCCGTCCCGCCAGATCGGGTGGTCGTCGACCACCATCACGGACACGCTCATCGGTAGACCCGCACCTCCCACTCAGTGCCCTCCCCCGGGCCGGTCTGCAACTCCAGCGTCCCACGCAGCGCCTCGACCCGGCCCCGGATGGACTTGGCGACCCCCATCCGCCCCTCCGCCTCGGCCGACGCCAGCCGCCCCTCGGGGATGCCGGGTCCGTCGTCGCGGACGCTGAGCACCACCTCGTCGCCCAGATCCTCCAGCAGCACCCACGCCTTCGCGCCGGGCGCGTGCTTGTCCACGTTGGACAGCGCCTCGCGCACCACGGCGGTCAGCTCGGACGCCGTCGCGGCGGGCAGCATCACCTGGGTGGCCGGAGTGGACACCTGCACCCGCGGCGTCGCCAGCAGTTGCAGTCCCGGCCGCAGGTCCGCGTCGCCGTCCACAGTGGACTCGGTGGGTGCGGCGGCGACCAGCGACCGCAGTGCGATCTCCTGCTCACCGGCCAGTTCGGCCAGTTCCGCGGCCTCGCCGCCCAACTCCAGGCCCCGCTTGCGCACCCGCGCCAGCACCTGGAGGACTCCGTCGTGAATGGACCGCGCGAGACGCTCGCGTTCCGCGGTGGCCGCCTCCGTGCGCAAAGCCTGCTCCAGCCGCACGGCCGACTTGCGCGCCGTCGTGGACGCCATGCCCACGACCAGGCCCGCGCCGGACAGCAGCACGACGTCCCGCACCAGGTCCACGCTCAGCACGCCCCGGCTCAGGTAGGTGAACAGGCCGACGACCAGCCCGCCCAGCGCGCCCGCGACCGACCCGCCCAGCGCGCCCGCCGCGACCGGCGGCCCGGACGCCCAGATCGTGGTGATCAGCGGGACGTTCGACAGGAACTGGAAATCGGTCATGATCAGCGGCGACAGCGACATCAACGCGCACGCCAACCCCAGGTCGGCGGACACCAGCCACGGCCGCCGGCCGCCTTCGCGGCTGTAGGCGACGCTGGTGAACACCGTCCACGCGGCCATCACGGCGATCACGGTCCAGGCCAGCCACGGCCGTTCGTAGGTGCTGTGGTGGACCGCGGCGTTGCCCAGGGCGAACAGGAACGTCACGATCCGTAGTGCGACGGTTCCCCGCCAGAGGTGCGCGACCGGGTCCCCGGTCACCGATGGACCCGTCCGGCCCGGCTCTGTGTGCACGGTGTGCTCCCTTCACCGGTGATTTTGCCGTGTCGGAGTGGCGCAGCTAACCCCCAGGTGGCCGTCTGTTCCGGCGTCGGCGGGTGTGGAAGGCTTGCCCGCATCACTGGGTGTGACTCTCGGGCGACACCGCGCTATTCGACTCCGGCGCGAGGGGTGGGGTGAGCGTGCGCGATTGGCCACTGTGGACGCTGCGGCGCTCCGCCCTGGCCTACTGGCTGGCCGTCGACCTGGTCGCGCTCGCGGTGGTTGTGTACGTAATAGCCGCCACGCCGACCCCCGACTCCGACGCCATCGCCCGGTTCGGCGCGATCGCCGGCACCGCGGGCGCGGTGATCATCGGCAGCTCGATCTACAGCCACCGCATCGGCGAGTCCGAGCGCAACCCGTGGGCCGCCCACCTCACCTACCTGACCGCCGGGCTGATCGCGCTGCCGTGCAACCTGCTGGTCCTGCTGCTGTTCGGACCCGCGCTGCACGGGGTGCTGGCCCAGCGCCCCGAGTCGCACCGCTGGGTGTTCACGCTGTCCGCGACCGCGATCTCGGTGTTCGCCACCCGCGCGCTGCTGGGCTGGGTGAGCCCGAACCGCGAGCTGCTGGTGATGGTGTTCGGCGCGACCGTCCTGCTGCTCCTGCGCGCGGGGATCATCGCGCTGGGGCTCAAGCTGCGCAGCCCGCGCGCGCCCGCCGAGGAGGTCGTCGGCGAGCCGATCGACGCCGTCCTGGGGGTCGTCGCGGTGAGCATCGGCGGCCTGATGGGCTTCGTCGCCACGGCCACCCCCGTGCACGCGCTCATGGCGGCGGCCCCGATGGCGTTGCTGGAACGCGCGGCCCAGCTGCCGCACTGGCGGCGGTCGGCGCAGCGGGACGCTAAGACGGGCCTGGCCAACGCCGTGCACTGGGACGGCAAGGCCCGGTACGAGCTGTCCAAGGCCCGTGCCCGCAACCGGCCGATGGCCGTGATGCTGCTCGACCTGGACCACTTCAAACGGGTCAACGACGAGGTCGGCCACCTCGCCGGGGACGCGGCGCTGTCTGCGGTGGCCCTGCTGCTGTCCGGGACGGTCCGGCGCGGTGACCTGGTCGGACGCTTCGGCGGCGAGGAGTTCGTGGTACTGCTGCCGGACGCGGAGCCGGCGATCGCCCGGTCCGTGGCGCAGCGCGTGCGGCTGGCGGTGGCGGGCCTGGCGGTGACCACGGTCGGCACCGACGGCCGCGAGCACCTGCTGACCGGGCTGACCGTGAGCATCGGCGTGGCGACCACCCAGCGCTACGGCTACGAGCTGCCGGACCTGCTGGTGGCCGCCGACGCCGCCCTGCTCGCCGCGAAGGGGTACGGCCGGAACCTGGTGGAGATGGCCTAGGACTCCAGGTCCTCCACGCGTTCGCCGCCGGTGTCCACCGGCCCGGTCTCCTGCGGTTCGTGGACGTCCACCTCCCGGGGCTCGACGGCCTTGTCCGACTCCGACAGCAGCGACCGGATGCCCGAGTTCAGCACCGCCAGCAGCGGCACGGACAGCAGCGCGCCGGAGATCCCGCCGACGACCAGGCCCGCGGTGATCGCGAGCACCACGGCCAGCGGGTGCAGCTTCACCGCGCGGCCCAGCAGCAGCGGTTGCAGCACGTGCGACTCCAGCTGCATCACGCCGATCAGGATGGCCAGCACGATCAGCGCCGCGACCCACCCGTTGGCCACCAGCGCCACCAGGACGGCCACCGCGCCGGTGATCACCGCGCCGACGATCGGGATGAACGCGCCCAGGAAGACCAGCGCGGCCAGCGGCACCACCAACGGGACGCCCACGATCCACAGACCGATGCCGACACCGAGCGCGTCCACCACGGCCACCAGCGCCGTCGCCCGCACGTAGGACACGAGGGAGGCGAAACCGCGCCGTCCCGCCACGTCCGCGCGGTCCCGGACGTCGACCGGGACGGCCCGGATCAGGAAGCGCCAGATCCCGTCGCCGTCGTGCAGGAAGAAGATCAGCGTGAACAGCGCGAGGATCAGGCCGGTCAGCAGCTCGCCGACGGTCGCCGCGGTGGTCAGCGCGCCGGAGGTGATCTCGGCCTGGTTCTCCTTGATCGTCTGCACGACCCGGTCCAGGTACTGCTGGAGCTGGGCGTCGGTCAGGTGCGCCGGCCCGTCGCGCAACCACTCGCGGATCGTGTCGAGGCTCGCGCCGACCTGCTTCTGGAGGTCCGGCAGGCCCTTGGAGAACTCGGTGATGACGAAGGTGAGCACCCCGCCGACCACGGCGATGCCGCCGACCAGCACCAGCCCGGTCGCGAGGCCCTTGGGCACCCCGACCCGGGTCAGCTGCGCCACCGCCGGTGACAGCAGCGCGGCCAGCAGCAGCGCCACCCCGGCCGGGATGACGATGGTCGTCAGGTACCCGACGACCACGCCGATCACGTACAGCGCGGCGACCACCGCCACGAACCGCCAACTCAGCGCGGCGGTGACCCGCAGCAGGCGCGGAACCCTGGTATCCGAATCGCTCCCCTTCACACGATCACCGTAGCCCGCGCACGGCCCACGCAGCGCGAACACGCGACCAACTCCTGCCGTGGCGCTCCCCGGCGCGACCGGGGCGTCCGGGACAGTCCCGGCCGGTCAGGGCGCTTGTCGGACACCCGCTCGGACGGATTGCGTCCGGTGTCGAGCGATTCCGACGAGGAAGGGCCGTGCCGATGCCACGCCGACGAGTCACCCCGCCACCCGCGCCACCGGTCGAGCCGTCGGTCGAGCCGCGGGTCGAGCCGCGGGTCGAGCCGAAGCCGGGTGTCGAGCTGAAGCCGGGTCGGGTGGAGCCGAAGACCTTGGTGGTGCTCGCCGCGTTCGCGCTGGCGGTCGTGGCGGCGTTCCTGCTGGGGCACCAGCAGGGCGGTGGGTCGGCGGTGGCCGAGCCGCCGGCGGTGGAGGCCCCGGTGGGTGAGGTGCCGGTGGACGAGAAGCCGGCGGACGAGGTGCCGGCAGAGGAGGTGCCTGCGGAGACCCCGGCTCCCGAGCAGCCCTCGACGCCCGAGCCCGAGCCGACGCCCGAGCCGACGCCCGAGCCGACGCCCGAGTCCACGCCCGAGCCCGAGTCCGAGTCCGCGCCTGTGGAGGAATCGCCGGAGGAGTCCCCCAAGTCGGTGGCGTCGGTCGGGGAGGCCGAGGTGCCCGCGCCCGTTCAGCCTCCCGCCACGCCGATGTCCGTGCCGGTTGAGGCTGCTGTCCGTCCGGTCGAGGTGTCCTCGCGGCCAGTGGAGATCACCGAGCCGGAGCTGGTCGAGCCCGAGGTGTTCGAGCCGCAGCCCGTGTTTGAGCCGCAGCCCGTGTTTGAGCCGCAGCCCGTGTTTGAGCCGGAGCCGGTGTTCGAGCCGGAGCCGGTGTTCGAGCCGGAGTTCGCGGAGACCTTCATCCCCGCGCCGGAGCCGCCCCGGACGGTCTTCCGCACCACGCCCGTCGAGCCGATCACCCCCGAGTTCCCCGAGTACCGACCGGTCCACACCGTCGAGCCGTACTCCCCGTCCGAGCCGTGCGCGATGCACGTCTGGCCGGACACACCCTGAGAACAAGGAGATCCCGTTGCGATTCACCCTGCTCACAACCACCACCGCACGTCTGGTCGTCGGCCTCGCCGCAGCCGCGGGCATCGCCCTGGTGGGCCTGTCCGCCCAGGCCGCCCCGGTCGAGATGGACCTGGTCGCCGCCTCGACCAAGCCGGCGGACGACGAGTCGCGCAAGAAGATCGTGGACATCGCGCAGCAGGAGTTGGACAACCCCAAGCGCAACCACGAGCGCGGCGGCTACAACTGCAACGCCTACAGCCCGGACGGCAAGTGCCAGGCGTGGTGCGCCGACTTCACCAAGTGGGTCTGGGGCAAGGCCGGCGTGAAGACCGAGGGCGCGACCTCGATGGCCAACAGCTTCCGCAGCTACGGCGTGAAGTACGGGACGTGGAAGAACGGCGCCAGTGCCAAGAAGGTGAAGCCCGGTGACGCCGTCACCTACCGCCTGAACGACGGCAACACCGGCAACGACCACGTCGGCATCGTCACCAAGGTCGACAAGAAGACCGGCCGCATCACCGTCATCTCCGGCAACAGCGGCAAGGGCACCAACCAGGTCTCCAAGATCACCATCGACCCGAAGAAGTCCCAGGTCACCGGCTACGCCTCGCCCGTGGAGAAGAAGCAGGCCAAGAAGAAGGACGAGCCCAAGAAGAAGACGGACGACACCAAGAAGGAGACGAAGAAGGACACCAAGAAGGAGACGGCCAAGGAGCCGAAGAAGCCCAAGACCGACCAGCCGGGCTTCATCGAGGGCAGCCAGCCGTCCCCGGTGACCATCGTCAACGGCGACCAGTTGGTGCACACCAACGGCCTCATCGGCTGAAAACCCTCCAGGAGAACAAGGTGAAGAGGTTGTTCAAGGGTTCGGCCGCACGGGTCGCACTGGCCGTGGCCGCGGTGCTCGCGGTGGCCGCGCTGGGTGGCACGGCGGCGGGTCCCGGGATCCAGCCGGTGGCGTCGTCCAAGAGCGCGAAGTCGGCGAAGATCGTGAAGTCGGAGATCTTCTACGAGACCTACATCCCGCGGCACCCGACCGTCGCGCCGCAGGGTTACATCGACACCCCCGACATCGGGTGCCACAACTACGGCAAGGACGGCAAGAAGAAGGCCGACTGGTGGAACGCCGTCGACAACCGCACCGGCCCGGCGTTCGGGACGGGCCAGTTCCGGACGCAGGTGGTGCTGACGTTCGACTTCAAGAGGAAGAAGTACGGCGAGCGGCACACCATCCACCCCACCAACCGGTACGCGAAGGTCGGCGGCAAGTTCGTCTACGAGGACACGCGAATCGCGAACGACGACGGCATCCGGGTCGAGGGCGAGCCGAAGATCAGCTCGACCACGGGCGAGATGGCCGTGACGCACAAGGTGACCAACCCGTGGTGCACGGGCTTCGCAGCGATCGACTGGTCGATGGTCATCGACGTCCACCGCGACGGCCGGACCGAGGTGGTAGGCAGCCACGACAAGATGCCGAACCACGAGGTGTGGCGGCAGGACACCTACGCGGACGGCCGGAAGGCGCAGAAGCTGATCTTCTCGCACACCCTGGTGTCGCCGAAGTGCCTAGTGGACTACGTCGGTGAGGCCATCTGCAAGGGCCTCCAGCACTACTCGCTCAAGAAGTGACACCGCCCGGAGCCCCGCCACCCACGATGGCGGGGCTCCGCGCCCCTCTGAAACTCCCGCGAACCACGCCACCTCCCCACCCCGCCCACCCGCCGGCATTGCCCACCCGCCGCTCGCCCAGCCCGCCCACGCTCCCCGCTTCGCCGCGCCGCCCAGCCGCCCGCGAGGGTTGGTGGCAGTGGCCGCGCGCCGCCGGTCGGCCGCCCGGAAGCTTCCGTCGGCCGCCCCAGCCCGGGAACCCGCGAGCCCCTCGAACTGTCGTACCCCCGTGGGAGAATGGAAGTGGGGGCCGGAGGCCGGCGCTGCGAACAGGCCACAAGTGCTGGCCAACGGCGCTGTCGGGATGATCGGATCGGGTCCGTGACCGACGAGGAGTCCCTGCGCGCCGCCTTCGCCACCGGTGCCCGCGTCCGGTTCGACGCCAAGAAGCCCAAGGTCGACCGCACGGTCCGCGGTGAAGTCCTCTCCGCCCTCCTCACCGAACCCCTCCCCGGCTCCGCGCTCCGCCTGGTCGGCGCGCACGTCACCGGCGCCTTCGCCCTCGAAGGCCTCACCGTCACGCAAGTCGTCGACCTCGTGGACTGCACGTTCGACGAAGCGCCCGACCTCCGCATGGCCCGTCTGACGAGCCTGCGCTTGCGCGGCTGCAAGGTGCCGGGGTTGTGGGCGCGCAACCTCCGCGTCGGCAGCGACCTGGTCCTGGAAGCCGGCTTCACCAGCGACGGCGTGGTGGACCTGACCGACGCCACCGTCGACGGCACGTTCCGCCTGGCCGGCGCGGTCCTCAAGGCCACCGGGGACCACGCCCTGCTCGCCGCCCGCATCCGGCTGTCCGGCTCGCTCCAGGCCATCGCCCTGCGCGCGGGCGGGGAGGTCCGGTTGCGGGGTGCGAACATCGGCGGCTCGGTGCACCTCGGTGGCGCGCGGCTGCACAACCCCGGTCAGAACGCCCTCGACGGCTCCGGCATCACCATCGCGGGCAACCTGTTCTGCGACGCCGACGGCGGTCGGTTCACCGCCGACGGCCGCATCCTGCTCGACGGCGCCCGCGTCGGCGGCAACGTCGTCTTCTCCGGTGCCCGGCTCAAGGCGGGCGTGGTGGACCGGCCCGTCCTGGTCATCCCGCGCGGCACGGCGGACGAGTCCGCCTCGCTGGTCGCCGACCGGATCCGGGTCGAGGGCAACGTCGAGCTGGACGACGGCTTCACCTCCAGCGGCACGGTCCGGCTCGCCAACGCCGAGGTCGGCGGCTACCTGCGGCTGTCCGGCGCGGCGATCGGCCGGCAGGACGTGGTGGAGGAGCTGGAGGCCCGCGAGGTCGTGGACCGGATCCCGGTCGCCCTGCACGCCGACGGCATCCGGGTGCGCGGCGACCTCGAAGCGCGTGGCGCGGTCAACGGAGGGTTCCGCGGCGGCGGTGCCCGCGAGTCCGCCCTGCGCGCGTATGGCCAGGTCCGGCTGGTCGACGCGCACGTGCGCGGCAGCGCGAGCCTGTCCGGGGTCCACCTGCACGGCCCCGGCATCGACGTGCTGTTCGCCGACCGGCTCACCGTCGGCGGCACCCTGTTCCTGCGCGACCTGCACGCCAAGGGCTCGTTGCGCCTCCAGAACGCGGCGATCGGCTCGACCCTGGACTGCTCGGGCGCGACGCTGACCCAGCCGCGCCGCCGCCCGGACGGGCGCGGGGTGAAGCCCTCGCTGGACGCCCGCGTGGCCACCATCGGCAAGGACCTGTTGTGCAGCAACGGGTTCACCGCGACCGGCGGCGTCCGCATCCGGCTGGCCGAGGTCGGCAAGATGGCCACGTTCACCGGCGCCCGCCTGGGCGGACCGGGCAGCGACATCGCGCTCAACGCCTACGGCCTGACCGTCAGCCAGCTGGTGCTGCGCATGGCCGAGGACGTGATCCCGGTCGGCCGCGTGGTGCTGCGGCGGGTCAGCGCGACCGCGGTGCAGGACGGGCCCGGCCTGTGGGCGGCGACCGGCGGGGTGGACGTGGAGGACTTCACGTTCAGCGCGATCTCCTCGACGCCGCCGGTGGACGTGCACACCCGGCTGCGCTGGCTGCGCGAGGTGCAACCGGACTTCGCGCCCGGCCCGTACGAGCAGCTCGCGGCGGTGTACCGGGACGGCGGCGAGGAGGAGCTGGCGCAGCACGTGCAGCTGGAGAAGCAGCACCGCCGCTACTCCGAGCTGGGCCGGGCGGGCCGGGTGTGGGGCGGCCTCCAGCGCTGGACGGTCGGCTACGGGTACCGGCCGTGGCTCGCGATCGCGTGGCTGGTGGCGTTCTGGCTGCTGGGCGCGCTGTGGTTCCTCGGGCACGAGATGCCCAAGCTCAACGAGGACGAGTCGCCGTCGTGGAACCCGTGGCTGCTGGCGGTGGACCTGCTGATCCCGATCGTGGACCTCGGCCAGGACGGCAAGTGGAAGTTCTCCGGCGCCTCGCAGTGGATCTCCAGCGGGCTGATCGCGGTGGGCTGGATCCTGGCCTCGACCGCGGCGGCGGGCGCGGCGCGCGTGCTGAAGCGCGTCTAATGACTACCCACGGTTAAACCTGACGACACTGTGTGTCGATCACACGATCCGGCGAACCCGGCCGCCAAGGCGTGCGCACCGGCCGGTCGGCCTGGCAGGCTCGACGGCGTCGGCTTGATCACCTTCGATCTCCCGTGCCGACGATCCCAGCGTTCTCGGGTGGAGGTACCAGCGTTGTCGTACGCCGACCAGCGATCGGGTCCGGGGGTGAGCCGCGTCAAGCGGCTGCTCTCCCGCGCCCTGCTGGTCGCGGGCGGCGCGCTGGCTGGCACTGCCGCCGTCTGGGCGCTGTCCACGGCTTCGGCCTCCGCCCAGGGGGTCGACCACGCCGACGCGGTCACGTCCGTCACCGAATCGGTGGCGGCCGGTCCCGTCGGAGGGGCCGTCGTTCCGGTCCGCGAGACCGTGCGCGACCTCGACGAGAAGGTCCGCGCCGAGCGCGAGCACCACCCGGTGCCCGACCTCGGCCGCGTCGCGGAGGACATCCGCGACACCTTCGGCAACACCGTGGCCGGGTTCGAGCCGAACCCGGCCGGGTCGGTCACCTCGTCGTCCTTCACGGGACGCGCGGTGAACCGGCACACCGAGCCCGCCTCCGAAGCCACCGCCGTGCCGGTCTCGATCGGCACCCCGGTGGTGCGGGGCCCGTTCGGCAAGCTCAGCGAGAGCTGGGCGTCCTCGTCGGCGCCGGCGTTCGACGCCTCCTCGGACGAGGGCCGCACCTCCCCCCTCACGGACCCGGCCGGCCCCACGCGCACGCCGTTCGCACCGCCTTCAGGGGTGCCGGTGCACTGCTCGTGCGCTGGTGACGGCTCCGGTACCGCCGGCGGCGGCAGCGGCCCGTTCACGGGCACGACCGCCGACGGCTTCGACGCCGCCGTGCTCCGGGCGCTGCTGCCCGTCACCGAGCGGCTCTCCGTGCTGCCGGGCAAGCAGCCCGGCACCACCCCCGACTGATCCCAGCGCGCGGTCCGCGGGCGGCCTTCCGCCGTCCCCGGTAATCGACCGACGCGCTCTCTTGTCGCGCCCGACACCGGTCGAAACGCCGCGCCCCACCCCCCGATCCGGGTGGTCGCCGCTCCCGACGCGGTGCACGCGTCGACCGCCCTTCACCTCCCAATCAGGGACACAGCAGAAGGAGAACCCATGCAAACCTGGGCCAAGCGCGGTTTCCAGACCGCACTTGTCACGGGTGGTTTGCTGATGCTCGGTACGGGCATCGCTTCAGCCCAGGAGAACGTCAACCCCGACGCCCCGCCGTCGCCGCTGGACGCCCGCGTCCGCGTGCCGATCGACGTCGAGGAGAACAACCTGGGCACCCCGGTCGGGAACCGGGACCTGCCGGAGGTCCACCGCGAGATCGGCACCGAGAACGTGCCGCAGCCCGAAGCGGTCGCCAAGAACCCCCTGGTCCGCGACACGCAGGCCCGCGCCCGCCAGGTCGACACCAGCCAGGTGACCCGCGGCAACGCCCTCGACGGCGACGTCGTGGCCCCGGTCCACGCGTGCGGCAACGCGGTCGGCGCCGGCGGTGACGCCCACGCCGACGGCGAGTGCGCCCAGTACACGCCCAGCACCGGCAAGACCCGCACCGACGGCTCGCGCGGCTCGCTCGCCGGCAACGTCGCCGCGGTCCACAACGCCAGCCCGATCGGCGCCACCGGCAACGCCGCCGCCGTCGGCGCGAACGCCTACTCCGAGTCCTACGCCCGGCAGGACGCCGCCGCCGGCGGCGACGTGACCACCGGCGGGTCGGACGGCTCGCTGTCCGGCAACATCCTCGGCGTCCAGCAGGCCACGCCGTTCCGCGCCAGCAACAACGCGGCCGGCGTCGGCGGCATCGCCAACACCACCTCGCACGCCGACACCGAGGCCCAGGCCGGCGGCTCGCTGGCCACCACCGGCGACCGCAGCACCCTCGGCGGCAACACCGCGGGCGTCCCGCTCGCTCCGATCACCTCGGTCGAGGGCAACTCGCTCGGCGCGGCGGGCAACGCCGACACCACCGCCGACAACCGCAGCACCGCGATCGCCGGCGACACCGGCCCGACCCGCAGCAACCACGAGTCGTGGCTGTCCACCAGCGGCGAGAACGCCACCGTCGCGGGCAACGCGCTCCAGCCGCAGCTCGCCGGTCCCGCCACGGTCAACAACAACGCCCTGGCCGGCGTCGGCAACGCCGACACCGAGACCCGGTCGGACAACAACGCCCAGGCGGGCGGCTGGGCCAAGACCAGCGGCCAGGACTCGACGCTGTCGGGCAACTTCGGCGACGCGCCGGTCGCGCTGCCGGTCGGCGGCGCGGGCAACTCGGGCTCCCTGCTCGGCAACACCTCCTCCACGCACGCCGCCGACACCGACGCCACGGCGGGCGGCGCGACGTTCACCCGCGGCGACCGCTCGGTGCTGTCGGCGAACTCGACCAACGCGGCCCCGGCCGGCGCGGTCGACGCGTGCGGCAACGGCCTGGCCGGCGGCGGCATCGCGGGCGCGCAGTGCGAGAACGAGGTCGACTCCAGCGCCGGCGGCTACAACGGCACCACCGGCAACGACGCGGTGCTGTCCGGCAACATCGGCCAGGCGCCGGTGGCGCTGCCCGCCGAGGGCTTCGGCAACGCGGGCGGCGTCGGCGGCCTGGCCACCGGCAACGCCGACGAGGACAAGGCGATCCGGGCCGGCGGGGCGCCCAACGCCCGCGACGACAACGGCACCGTCTCCAGCAACGTGATCACCACGCCCACCGCCATCGGCGGCCAGGGCTTCGGCAACGCCGGCGCGCTGGTCGGCAACCCGAACTCGAAGACCGACAGCGACACCGCCATCACCACCGGCGGCCCGGCGACGGCCACCGGCCGCCACGGCTCGATGTCGGGCAACATCGTCGAGGTCCCGACCTCGAACCCGGCGCAGGTGCCCGGCAACACCGTCGTGGCCGTCGGCAACGGCGCGTCCGACCTGAGCAACAAGCTCAGCTCCCGCTCGGGCGGCAGCTCCACCTCCGAGGGCGACAACGGCGCGTTCACCGGCAACGTCCTGTCGGTGCCGCAGGCGTCCTCGCCGCAGGTGTTCGGCTCGACCGTCGGCGCGGGCAGCAACGCCAAGAGCGCGGTGGACAACGAGTTCAGCTCCTTCTCCGGCGGCGACATCGCCACCTCCGGCAACCAGGGCTCGGTGTCCGGCAACGGCGTCACCGCCCAGCCCGCCCTCGCGCTCCAGACCTTCGCCGACTCGGTGACCGCGGCGGGCAACGGCCGCTCGGACGTCTCCGACCAGTCCGCGGTGATCGCGGGCGGCGACCAGCAGACCGAGGCCTGGAACAGCTCGCTGTCGGGCAACCTGGTCAACGCGCCGGCCAACGCCAAGCCCGGCGTGTTCGGCGACGCGGCCACCGTGGGCGGCCTGGCCAGCTCCGAGGCCGACTCCCTGAGCCTGACCCAGGCCGGTGGCGACACCGAGACCAAGGGCTCCGGTTCGGGCACCTCGCACGACGTGTCCGTGCCCGCCGAGACCCGGCCGGCCGTGTTCGACGTGCCCGCCGACGTGCTCGGCGACGCCCGCACCGACCTGGCCGAGGCCTCGGCGGAGCGGACCGGCGACGAGCCGGAGAGCAAGGGCGGCCCCCGCAAGACCGTGCCGAAGGGCATCAACCTGCCCACCGGTGTCGACCACCTGATGAAGCCGACCGAGCTGCCGAACCTGTCCAGCCTGGACCAGCTGTCCGGCCTGGGCGCGCTGGACCTGTCCGACCTGCGCAAGTTCGACATGTCGGTGCTGCGCGGCCTGGAGCTGTCCAAGATCCGCGAGCTGGGCGCGCCCCAGGTGCGCGGCGTGGACGTGACCCGCGTCAGCGACCTCGAGGTGACCCGCAAGGCGCTGCCGCAGCCGCCGGCCGTGTCCGAGCTGGTCGACCTGGAGCACATGCCGGTCAACCAGATCCCGAACCCGAAGCTGGTCGCGGAGCTGCTGGCCCAGCAGGTCACCGGGCTGCCGCGGCTGAACCCCAAGGCCGTCGTGCCGAGCGAGCTGCCCGCGAAGCTGCCCCCGCAGGCGCCGTCCACCAGCGTGGCGGACAAGAAGCTGCCCACGCCGTCGCTGCCGGGCAAGCTGCCCACGGACGGCCTGCCCAAGCTGCCGTCGGTGCCGGGCGTGTCCAAGCTGACCGGCATCACGCAGGCGCCGCAGATGGGCAAGCTGAAGGAGCTGCGTCGCCTGGCCGAGCTGCGCCGGGTGCCCGAGGCCATCATCAACGCCTCGGACAAGCAGAGGTTCGTCAACGCCTCGGACGTGGACGAGCGCTCGTTCGGCGGCACCCTGCCGCTGTTCGGTGGCACCCTCGGCGTGACCCCGGTGGTCCAGGGCCTGCCGCTGCTGCCCGGCCCGCAGACGTCCACCCCGCGCAACCTGCCGACGCTGGCGTCGCCGCTGGCGCTGCCGTTCGTGGTGCCGGTGCCGGGCGTGGCCCAGCCGCGCACCGTCGCCCCGGCCCTGCCGGGCGTCCCGTCGGCCGGCCCCGCCGTGCCGTCGCTGTCCGGCGCGTCGCTGTCGGGCCTGAACGTCAACCCGCTGAACGGCAAGGTCGAGGGCCCGAAGGAGCGCACCTCGGCTCCGGCGCTGGCCGGCCTGGACGCGATGGGCATCTTCGGCACCCTGGGCAGCCTCGACGCCACGCAGGTCCTGCCGAAGCTCTGACCCGCACGACCCACCCCGCATGACCCGGACCCCTGGCACATCCAGTGCCAGGGGTCCCCTGCGTTTCAGTGCCGCAAGCGCTCTTCGACGTGGGCGATCACCGAGTGCAGGGGCGCGTCGCCGTCGCTGGTCACCCAGCACACCCGCACCCCGGGCTGGATCCGCGTCCCGTCCAACCGCACCGCCCGCCCCGCCAGCTCCCTGGCCCGCGCCGCCACGGCTTCGCCGTTGCCGTTCGGGTGCTCCGCGACCACGGCGAACTCGTCGCCGCCGTACCGGGCCACCGTGTAGTCCTCCCGCAGCCCTTCCCGCAGCCGCCCGCCGATCACCGCGAGCAGCTCGTCACCGCGCTGGAACCCGTGCGTCCGGTTGACCTCGGCGAGCTGGTGCACGTCGACCAGCACGAGCGTGGCGAGCGTCCCGTGCGTCCGGGCCCGGGTCAGCGCCTGGTCGAGGCGGTCCAGCAGCAGCGCCCGACCCGGCAGGCCGGTCAGCGCGTCCAGCAGGTTCGCGCTGTGCGGCACGTCCTGCTGCACGGGCCGCAGCAGCACCAGCACCTGGCCGCGCTCCGGCAGCGGGTGGATGTCCGCCCAGACCCGCGCGTGCGGCAGCACGACCGGGATGGTCAGCGCCGCCCCGGTCCGCAGCACTTGCGCGGCCAGCTCGGCGCACGTCGGCAGCTGCGCCCCGGACTCGTCACACGCCTGCGGCAGGCGGTAGCCGGGCAGGGTCCTCGCCGGCACGCCGAGCAGCTCGGCGGCCAGGCGGTTGCCGGCCAGCACGGTGCCGCGGTCGTCCTGGAGCAGCACGCCGACGGGCAGTTCGGAGACCAGTTCGTCCCACACCGGACGGGAAGTCGTTGTCTGCACGGTACGCATAGGACTCGTGCCCTTCGCCGGACCCAGCCTGTCCGTGAAGAGCCTCCCCGCAGGTCGCAGCCTTTTCAATAGGCCTGATGACACTCGGTCCGGTGATCTTTGGCCGGTCCTCGGACCCTGGTCAACGCGTCCGCGAACTCCGCCTCGGACACCACGGGCACCGCGTAGGCCCGCGCCCGCCGCGCCTTGGTGGACAGCGTGAACGGGTCCGCCGCCACGACCAGCCGCGTCCCCTTGGTCACGTAGCCGTGGCTGACCAGGCCGGCCGCGCGGGCGCGGGAGATCCACACGTCCCGGGGGTCGGCGGTCTGCCCGGTGAACACCACCACGTCACCCACCCGCAGTTCGACGTGGTGCGCGGCGCGGGTGGGCGTCGCGTTGCCCCGGCGCACCTCGACCGCGTCGCCGGGCAGCCGGGGCAACGGCACCGGCTCCGCGTCGGGCACGCCTTCCCGCAGGTAGTGGGCGAACAGCCGGGCGGTGGCGCGGGCGTCGTGCAGCGCCGAGTGGGCGTCCTCGATGTCGATCCCGACGGCGGCGCAGCAGTCCCGCAGCGACCTCCCAGCACCCGGCGGCGCGAGGCGCATCGTGCACAGGCCGTCGAGCTCCACCTCCACCCCGAGCCGGGCGAACTCGGCGGCGAGGAAGCGGGCGTCGAACGCGAGGTTGTGCGCGACCAGCACCCGGCCCGCGAGCCGATCCGTCAGCGCGCCCGCGACCTGCGCGAACGTCGGCGCGGCCCACACGTCCGCCGCGCTGATCCGGTGCACGTGCTGCGGACCGAGGTCCCGACCCGGGTTGAGCAGCGTGCACCACTCGCCGGTCGGCTCGCCGCGCGCGTCCAGCTGCACGACCGCCACCTCGACCACGCGGTCCGACCGGCGGGCGGCGAACCCGGTCGTCTCCACGTCGACCACGGCGTACCCCATGATCGGCAAACCCTACCGAGGATGATCACGCGCACAGCGCGCGGAGCGCCATCTCCACCACCGTGTCGGAGAAGGTGCCCGTCAACGGCCCCGTCCGCAGCAGCCACCGCTGGTAGACGGGCGCCAGCAGCAACTCGGCCGCCGCCGGCACGTCCACGTCACCCCGGATCTCCCCGGCCCGCTGCGCCAGCGCCAGCCGTTCCTCCAGGCGCATCCGGCGGGGCGTGAGCAGCAGGGTCACCAGGTCGGTCCGGGCTTCGTGCACCAGCACGCGGCACACCTGGTCGAACCGCCGCTCCTCCAGCTGCCGCACCACCTGCCGCAGCTCCTGGCGCAGGTCGTCGCCCAGGTCGCCCCAGGCGAGCGACTCGCCCTCGGCCGGCCCGTACTCGACCAGCGCGTCGAACAGCAGCGGCCCCTTGGACGGCCACCACCGGTAGATCGTCTGCTTGCCCACCCCGGCCCGAGCGGCCACCGCCTCGATCGTCAGCCGCGCGTACCCGACCGCCTCGACCAACTCCAGCGCTGCCTCCAACACGGCCCGCCGGGACCGCTCGCTGCGCCGCGCCGCGTCGGGTGGCATCCCTTGATCGTAAACGCGCCGACCTCGAACGTTCACACTTCCGTGCGCCACCGTCCCGAAGTGCCTACCCACCGCAACCGAAGACCACCCCCTTCCGGCCACCGCATGGTGATCACGCTCGCGCGGTATCACCGCCGGTGAGCGGCGTCGGGCGGGCGGGCGGCACCGGCGGCCGGTCGGGATCCGCACCGGCGGCGAGCCCCGCCTCGACGTCCGACGACCACGGCCACTCCGGCGAGCCGGCCGCGACCAGCGTCAGGTCCGGCAACACCGCGAACCGCGGCACACCCCGCACCAGCGCCACCCCGAACTCCCAGCGCGTCCACGGCGTCGACGGGTAGCCGGGGGTCGCGACGCCGACGAACACGTCCGCCGACCGCACCGCCTCCGTCACCGCCCGGTACCGGTCGCCGCCCGAGTGGTCCACGAGGTCGTCGACGTACGGGCGACCCAGGCCCTCGACCACGCGGGCCACGCGGCGCAGCGAGGACCGCGAGTTCTCCCGGCGGAGGTAGCTGACGAAGACCTTCATGGCTTCGACGGGGCGACCGGCTGGATCGCCCCGGCGGCGTAGAGCGCGAACAGCAGCGCCACCAGGCCGAGCAGGACGAAGTAGTAGACCATCGAGCTGTTGAACACGGCCCGCACGGCCGTGATCGTGACGACCTTGGGCACATGCCCGTACCCGGGCACGCGCCGCGCACGCCGCTGCCAGATCGCCGCCATCGCGTTGCGCAGCTTGCGCTGGTAGAAGTACGCGACCGAGTCCGCCGCCCAGAACGCCGCGACCACCACCGCGCCCGCGCCGAACACCGCCGGGTTGAGCGTCCGGTCACTGAGCAGCGCGACCAGCGTGGCCGCCGGGACGAGCACCGTGGCGCACAGCTTCTTCAACTCGAAGCAGGTCTCCGAGGCTTTGAGCGTCGCCGCGTGGAGCTGGTCCAGCTGCTCCTTGTCCAGGTCGTCCTCCGTCGGCCCGCCGGCCGGGTCGTCCTGGGCGCGGTCCGCCGTCTCGTCGGGCGATCCGGTCGCGTTCGTGGCCACGACCGCATTCTGCCGCCCCACCCGTCAGCCCTGGGCCAGGTCGGCGAAGCGGCTGTAGTGCAGCTGGTGGGCGACCGTGATGGTGGCCGTCGGGCCGGCGCGGTGCTTGGCGATGATCAGGTCCGCCTCGCCGGCGCGTGGGTCGTCGCGTTCCCACGCGTCGGGGCGGTTGATCAGGATGACCATGTCGGCGTCCTGTTCCAGCGAGCCGGACTCGCGCAGGTCGGACAGCTGGGGGCGCTTGTCGGTGCGCTGCTCGGGGCCTCGGTTCAGCTGGCTGATCGCGATCACCGGCACCTCCAGCTCCTTCGCGATGAGCTTCAGGTTCCGGGAGAACTCCGAGACTTCCTGCTGGCGGGACTCGGTGCGCTTGCCCGACGACATCAGCTGGAGGTAGTCGACCACCATCAGCCGCAGGTCGTGGCGCTGCTTGAGCCGACGCGCCTTGGCCCGGATCTCCATCATGGTCAGGTTCGGCGAGTCGTCGATGAACAGCGGCGCCTCGCTGATCTCGCTCATCCGCCGCGCGAGCCGCGTCCAGTCGTCGTCGCTCATCCGGCCACCGCGCATGTCGCCGAGCCGGATGCGGGCCTCGGCGGAGAGCATGCGCATGACGATCTCGGTCTTGCTCATTTCCAGCGAGAAGAACGCGCTGGTCAGGCCGTGCTTCACGGAAGCGGACCGGGCGAAGTCCAGGCCCAGCGTCGACTTCCCAACGCCCGGCCTGGCCGCGACGATGATCATCTGGCCGGGGTGCAGGCCGTTGGTCAGCTCGTCCAGGTCGGCGAAGCCGGTGGGGATGCCCAGGGACGAGCCGCCGCGCGAGGCGATGGCGTCGATCTCGTCCATCGTCGGCTGGAGCAGTTCCTCCAGCACCACGTAGTCCTCGGTCGTGCGGCGCTCGGTGACCTCGTAGATGGCCGCCTGCGCGCGGTCCACGACCTCGTCGACGTCCGCGCCCTCGGCGCCGTTGTAGCCCAGCTGCACGATCCGCGTGCCGGCTTCGACCAGGCGCCGCAGGACGGCCTTCTCGGCGACGATCTCCGCGTAGTAGGAGGCGTTGGCCGCCGTCGGCACGGTCGCGATGAGGGTGTGCAGGTACGGGGCGCCGCCGACGCGCAGCAGCTCGCCGCGCCGCTCCAGCTCGGCCGACACCGTGATCGGGTCGGCGGGCTCGCCGCGCCCGTACAGGTCCAGCACGCAGTCGTAGATCGCCTGGTGCGCGGGCCGGTAGAAGTCGTTGGGCGCGAGCACCTCGACCACGTCGGCGATCGCGTCCTTGCTCAGCAGCATGCCGCCGAGCACGGACTGCTCCGCGGCGAGGTCCTGGGGCGGCTGCCGCTCGAACCCGGGTTCGGCCATCCCCCGGTCGTCCACCAGCGCCACCGCGCACTCACCCCAATCCGCTCGTGCCCTGTTTTCTACCCCGCGGGTACGACAATTCGCGCGAGGCACGCTCAGCGACTTCGCGGACGCTAGTGACCCCGGATGGCGCAGGCAAACGGCCCTGGGGACAGCGTTGGGGACAGCCTGGGGATGGCTCCGGCGGGTTGGCCACAAGCCCGTGGAAAGCTGTGGACAACCTGGGTACAACTCCGGCCCCGACAGAAGTTTCCGCACGTCAGGCCCTGTGGACAACCGTGTGGAAAAGTCCTTCGTCACACCTTCGGCGTGTCGCGTGTAACCGCGTGCACGGCGTGTCGCGCACGGGCTGTCACACCCAGTTGTCCACAGCCGCACGTGCGAAGGCGCCGCCCGTCCGGAGTACCGGTCGGACGGCGCCTTCGTCAGAACGCCACGAACCTCAGTTGGCGGCAGCGACCTCGACGGCCAGCGACACCGTGACCTCGGGGTGCAGGCGCACGGCGACCGTGTGCTTGCCCAGGGTCTTGATGTGGCCGGCGATCTCGACGGCGCGCTTGTCCAGCGTCGGGCCGCCCGCGGAGCGGACCGCGGACACGACGTCGGACGAGGTGACCGAGCCGAACAGCTTCTTGGAGCCGACGGCGGCCTTGGCCTTCAGCGTCACGGAGCCGAGGCCCTCCAGCGCGGCCTTGATCTCCTTGGCGTGGTCCAGGTCGCGGACCCGGCGGGTCTCCTGCGCACGGCGGATGACCTCGACCTGCTTGGCCGCGCCCTTGGTGGCGACGATCGCCAGGCCGCGGGGCAGCAGGTAGTTGCGGCCGTAGCCGTCCTTGACCTCGACGATGTCGCCGGGGCCACCGAGGCCGCTGACGTCAGCGGTGAGGATGAGCTTCACGGTGTGTCCCCCTTTCTCAGCGAGCGGTCGAGGTGTAGGGCAGCAGCGCCATCTCGCGGGCGTTCTTCACGGCCACGGCGACGTCGCGCTGGTGCTGGGAGCAGTTGCCGGTGACCCGGCGGGCACGGATCTTGCCGCGGTCGGAGATGTACTTCCGCAGCAGGGTCGTGTCCTTGTAGTCGATCAGGTTGGCGTTGCGGTCCTTGCAGAACGCGCAGACCTTCTTCTTGGGCTTGCGCACAGGCGGCTTGGCCATGTGGGGTACTCCTGGATGAAGCGGTGAAGTGAGGGGGGTGCGGGGTCTAGAAGGGGGGCTCGTCGGAGAAGCCGCCGCCGGAGCCCGCCGGGGGCGCGGAGCCCCACGGGTCGTCCACCGGGGCGCCACCGCCACGGGACTGACCGCCGCCGCCGAAGCCGCCGCCGCCGTCCCCACGGCTCACCTTGTTGACCTTCGCGGTCGCGTACCGCAGCGAGGGGCCGATCTCGTCGACCTCCAGCTCGATGACGGTGCGCTTCTCGCCTTCCTTCGTCTCGAAGGAACGCTGGCGCAGGCGCCCGGTCACGAGCACGCGTGAACCGCGGGTGAGCGACTCGGCCACGTTCTCCGCGACCTGCCGCCACACGTTGCACCGCAGGAACAGCGCCTCCCCGTCCTTCCACTCGCCGCTCTGGCGGTCGAAGGTCCGGGGCGTGGAGGCGACCGTGAAGCTCGCCACCGCGGCGCCGGACTGGGTGAAGCGCAGTTCCGGATCGGCGGTCAGGTTCCCGACCACCGTGATCGTCGTCTCGCCTGCCATGTGGAAAGGGCTCCCTTACGCCTTGGCCGCGACAGCCTTGGGGGGCTCGCGGCGCAGGACCTTGGTCCGGAGCACCGTCTCCTGAAGGCCGAGCTGGCGGTCCAGCTCCTTCACCGCGTCGGGAGTCGAGGTCAGGTCGAGCACCGCGTAGATGCCCTCGCTGTTCTTGTTGATCTCGAAGCTCAACCGGCGCTTGCCCCACACCTCGACCTTCTCCACGTTGCCACCGCTGGTGCGGATGACGTTGAGGAACGTGTCGAGCGACGGCGCGATGGTGCGCTCGTCGAGACTGGGGTCCAGGATGACCATCACTTCGTAATGACGCATGAAGACCACTCACCTCCTGTGGACTCGGCGGCCACGGACGTTCCGTGGCAGGAGGGTCGTCGCGTCAGCAACCCGAAGAAGGTAGCAGGAGGCCCCCGGGGCTATCTCGCCGGGGGCCTCTTTTGCGCAGTTCAGGGCAGGTCAGGCGACCGCGCGTCGCAGAACCCAGGTCCGCACCAGGGCACCGGTCACGCAGGAAAGGGCCAGGACCGCCAACAACACGGGGGCCGCCACGCCGCCGCCGAGCTTGCCGCCGCCGGGCAGGGCCTGGGCGCGGCCTGCGGTCTGGACGCCGTCGTTGGACGGGGTCGGCAGGCCGTAGCCGGGCCGGTAGCCGGGGACGTTGCCGCCGTACCGGATGCCGGGGGACGGGGAGAACTGGCCGGGCATCGCGAACGGCAGCGAGCCGTAGCTGAACAGCGGCACGCGGCCGAAGTTCCCGCTGAACGGGTTGCTGCCGTACAGCGGCAGGTCCAAGCCGCCCACGCCGCCGACGGGCGTGAACCCGCCGCCCTGGTTGCCGCCGGGCTGCCCGCCCGGCTGACCGGTACCCGGCTGCGTGCCGGGTTGGGTGCCCGGCTGCGTCCCCGGCCGGCCGGGCTGCGTGCCGGGCAGCACCGAGCCCACCGCCTGCTGGGAAGCGTCGGCGAGCGACTTCGACCCGTCCTGGACGGGCGCCGCCGCGGTGTTCACGCCGGTCACGGTCACGCGGCAGAGCTTGGCCAGGGTGTCCTGCACCCGGCCGGTCAGCGTCGTGATGATCGGCCCGAGCAGCGGGATCTTGTTCAGCTCCGCGTTGACCTGGTTCGCGATGTGCCCGCCGGTGATGACGCCCGACCCGGTGGGGATCGCGCCGATCGGGATCGGCGGCAGGGCGTTGAAGGCCGTCTTGAACGGCTCCGCGAGCGGCGGCCCGAGCAGCGGGATCGCCCGGACCAGGTCGGTGATCGGCTGCACCACGGCGGCGGGGCTCAGCGACACGGGCGTGCCGGGCGCGCCCTGGACGCTCGTCGCGCAACTGCCGACCACCACCGGCTCGGCCGCCTGCGCGGTGCCCGAGCCGATCGCCGCGACCGCGAACACCACGGCCACCGCGCCCAACAGCCGGGTGAGTCGGGTCCGCATGGGCTGTCCTCCTGCCGCTGCCGCGCACCGTTACCTACTTACAAGTAACGAGCGTACGTCCTCCGGGTGACGCGAGTCATGCCCTGTTTTCACAGAACCCGTATCGGCGTCGGCGACTGACTCGTTGCAGCACCCGGCTACTCTGCTCAACCATGCGCATCGGGGCACACGTCCGCGACGACGACCCGCTGGGCGCCGCGGCTGCTCGCGGTGCCGAAGTCGTCCAGTTCTTCCTCGCCGACCCGCAGGGGTGGAAAGCGCCCAAGCCGCACCCCCAGACCGACGGGCTGCTGGCCTCCGACCTGGACGTCTTCATCCACGCGCCCTACCTGGCCAACGTCGCCTCGCTGAACAACCGCATCCGCATCCCGTCCCGCAAGATGGTCCTCCAGCACGCCGAGGGCGCGGCCAAGGTCGGCGCGAAGGGCCTGATCGTGCACGGCGGCCACGTCGGCAAGGGCGACGACCCGGCCGAGGGCATCGCGAACTGGCGGAAGATGTTCGAGCGCCAGGCCGCCGAGGGCGGGTTCGCCGTCCCGATCCTGATCGAGAACACCGCGGGCGGCGAGAACGCGATGGCCCGCACCTTCGACATGCTCGCCCGCCTGTGGGACGCCGTGGGCGAGTTCGACGCCGGGTTCTGCCTGGACACCTGCCACGCGTTCGCCTCCGGCGAGGACCTCGTGGGCATCGTGGACCGGGTCAAGGCCATCACCGGCCGCATCGACCTGGTGCACCTGAACAGCTCGCGCGACGAGTTCGGCTCCAGCCGCGACCGGCACGCCAACATCGCCACCGGCACCATCGACCCGGAGCAGTTGGTCGCGGTGGTCGCCGCCGCCGGGTCGCCGGCGCTGGTGGAGACACCCGACGAAGGGCAGGCGGAGGACATCGCGTTCCTCCGCGAGCACCTGGGCCGATGAGCGTGACGCGGGAGGTGTCGGCGGTGCCCGAGCGGGCACGCGGGGAGCGGTCGCGCCGGTTCGGCCGGACCGCGCTGGCCGCGCTGATCCTCCTGTGCGGGGTGACCCTGCTGCTCGGGTTCGCCAACAAGGACCGCTGCACCGGCCCGCAGTTCGACCAGTGGGGCCGCAGCGCGCCCGATTACGAGGAGCGCAACAAGGCCGAGGTCTGCTACTCCGACATCCAGCACCTGTGGATCGGTCGGGACGTGGACCGGCACGTGTTCCCGTACGTGCACGGCAGCATCAACAGCAAGGGCGTCCTGATCGGCGGCACCGTCGAGTACCCGGTGCTGACCGGCCTGCTGATCTGGGCGGGCGCGCTCTTCGCGCACACCGACGCGGCGTTCCTGCTGTTCAGCGCGTTGCTGATGGCCCCGTTCGGCCTGGCGACGGCGTGGCTGCTGGGCAAGCTGAGCCGGTGGCGGGCGCTGCTGTGGGCGATCGGGCCGCCGATGGTGCTCTACGCCTTCCACAACTGGGACCTGCCGGTCGTGTTCTGCGCGGTGGCCGCGGTCTACGTGGTGCACCGGGGTTGGGGTAAGACGCCGAAACCGCTGGTGGACCGGGCCGTCGTGGCGTCGGTGCTGCTCGGCGTGGGTTTCGCGTTCAAGATCTACCCGGCGGCGTTCGTGCTGCCGCTGTGCCTGTACGTCCTGACCGGCGGTCGCGAGGGCCTCAAGGACGGCGAGCGCTACGACCTCGCCGGCGCGGTGAAGGTCGCGTTCGCCTCGATCGTCACGGTGGTGCTGGTCAACCTGCCGTTCGCGATCGCGGGATTCGAGGGCTGGCAGGCGTCCTTCACGTTCCAGCAGCTGCGGCGCGTGGACATCACGACCAACTCGATCTGGTTCTGGTCGATGCGGCCGTTCATGGCCGACCAGACCATGCAGGGCATCGTCGACGTGCTGTCGCCGGTGGGCATCCTGGCGTCGTTCGGGCTGGCGTGCTGGCTGGGCTGGCGGCGGTTCCGGCGCGAGGGCGGCAGCTACCCGTGGGTGCCGGTGTCGGCGGCCATGCTGTGCGGGTTCCTGCTGCTGCACAAGGTCCACTCGCCGCAGTACACGCTGTGGCTGGTGCCGATGTTCGTGCTGCTGCGGGTGCCGCTGGGCTGGGCGTTCGCGTACTTCGCGGCGGACCTCGCGATGGGCATCGGCATCTTCCGCTGGTACTACGCGATCGAGTTCGCGCAGCCGTCGGGCATCTACGACGGGTTCTCCGCGCAGGCCGTGGTGATCGGCGTGTGGGGTCGGGCGGCGTTGCTGGCGGCGTTGTTCTTCGTGTTCCTGAAAGCCCGGGTGACCTTCCCCGAACGCGAGCGGTTCCTGCCTAAAGTGTCTTCGTGACCTTCCTGGACAGCGCACGGACCGCCTACGACACGGTCGCCGAGTCGTACCACGAGACCCTCAAGGACGTCCTGGCCGAGACCGGTAGAGCGGGCAGCGTCCTGGACCGGGCCATGCTGGGCGCGTTCGCCGAGCTGGTCACCGGGCGGGTGGCGGACGTCGGCTGCGGTCCGGGGCGCATCACCGGTCACCTGGCCGCACTGGGCTTGGACGCGTTCGGCGTCGACTTGTCCCCGGCGATGGTCGACATCGCCCGCCGCATCCACCCGGACCTGCGCTTCGAGGTCGGCTCCATGACGGAGCTGGACCTGCCGGACGGCTCGCTGGGCGGGCTCGTGGCGTGGTACTCGGTGATCCACGTGCCGCCGGCCGAGCACCCCGGCGTGTTCGCCGAGTTCCACCGCGTGCTGGCGCCGGGCGGGCTGCTGCTGCTCGGGTTCCAGGTCGGCGACGAGGCCAGGCACATCACCGAGGCGTACGGGCACACGGGCCTCGACGCGATGGCCTACCGGCTGAACGTCGAGAAGGTCACCGCGGACCTCGTCGGTGCAGGGTTCTCCCCGCACACGACGCTGGTCCGCGAGCCGCTGGAGGAGTACGAGAAGACCCCGCAGGCCTACGTCCTGGTGCGGCGGTGACGGGGTACTCGGGCAAGCCCCTGCACGTGAAGCTGGGCGTCAAGCCGGGCTCCCGGGTGCTCCTGGCGGGTGCGCCGAAGGGCTTCGGCCTGGACTGCCCGTTCCACCGCCGAGCCGGCCGCGAGCCGTACGACGTGCAACTGGTCTTCTGCCCCAACCGCGCGGCCCTGGCCCGCCAGTGGAACACGGCAGTGTCGCGGATGACCACGGCGGGCGCGCTGTGGATCGCGTGGCCGAAGAAGGCCTCCGGCGTGCCCACGGACCTCGACGAGAACAGCGTCCGCGACCACGCCCTGGCCCGCGGGCTGGTGGACGTCAAGGTGGCGGCGGTGGACGAGACGTGGTCCGGCCTCAAGCTGGTCCGCCGCCTGTCCGACCGCTAGATGAGTAGTGCGCAACTCGGTCACTGGTCATGGGCGGTGCGGGATCGGGTGACGCGCCGTCGATCTTGACGTGCGGCCGGGACCCGGTACCGCCGGCCGAAGGTTCGCCCGACCCACCACTCGACCGCCGCGTGCTTTCCGCGCGGAGCGCGCCGCTTTCCCGCCGAAGGGGCGCTTTTCCGCCGGAGGCGGCACGGCTCTCGCGTTCCGCCAAGCGGCAGCGACCACGGGAAGGGCCTCGGTTTCTTTCCCCGTCCGGCCTGGGCGAAGCCCAACCAC